>DAVZGU010000046.1:0-8670 GCA_052274215.1 Clostridium sp.
TAAAGTTCGTGTTTAATGTAAAACATAAACTTTAGCTATATTACTACATTTTAAATAAACTTAACATTTACATATATAAAATGCGAACTTATACTGTAATTATATTAATGGGTTGAAAATAAGAGTATCATAAAACTATAGTTAAATGATACATTGAAAAAGAGAGAAAATAACCTCTATAAAACCGCTCAATAGATTGTAAAAGTGTCTCACGTAGTTTGATATGTTTTATGATACATATTACAATAAAATTATGGTAAATAATTCATGGGAGTTATAAAGAATGAATAATATATATGCTTATATAAGAGTTAGCACCAAGGAACAAAACACAGATAGGCAACATGAAGCCCTAAAACAATATTCTGTATCTAATAACATTGAAAATAACTGAGATAGGAGTTGAATTACCATAAGATGGAATACTTATGTTGATTTGGTATAGTATTTTTGGTACAATCTATATAAATGTTAACTAACATATAAAGGGATGTTTTATGGAATAAAATGAGTGTTTGTTTGATACATATTCGTTATATAATCTAGCAAAATATGCTTTTAAAAAATCGAATTTAATTATGTAATGACGGTGGAGACTTCACCTAAGGTTAGTAATATGATTAAAATTTTAATGAGTAAATAGGTGGTATAGAAATGAATAATTATTTAATCAAATTAATTAGGAAGATTCATGATATTCCATGGAGAATACTTAACAAAGAAAAGATTAAGATGAGAATTATATTTGTAGGTATGATAAGTATATTTTTACTGAGTCAAATAACAGTGATGAAGCTAGTGAATGCACAACCTAAATTTCCTAAGGCCACAGAATTTAAATATGTTAATGATTACGCTGGAGTGATAGATAGTGATTCTTCACAATATATTTTATCAGTAGGAAAGGAATTGGAAGATAAAACAGGAGCAGAGGCTACTGTTGTGGTTATAGATTCACTGCAGGGAGAACCTATAGAGTCCTATGCTAATGGTATTTTTAGAAGCTTTGGTATTGGACAAAAAGATAAAAATAACGGACTGTTAATTCTATTATCACTAAAAGATAAAAAGTGGAGAGTAGAGGTAGGGACAGGCCTAGAAGGTGCTATTACAGATATAGAATCTTCAAGGGTCATGAATGAGTTCGCAGCACCAAAATTTAAACAAAATCAATATGGAGAGGGTATTAGGGCAGCATACTCAGCTCTAGCAGATAATATAGCTAAAGAATACAATGTAAAACTAGATAAGGCCGTTAATGTTCCACAATATGTTGGAGACTCAAATGTCTTTAAAGACTCAAATGTCCTTGAAAGCTCAGATGTCATTGAAGAGTCAAATGTACTTGAAAGATCAAATCTTGTTGAAAGGGGTAAGAAAAGCCTGGTAATAGGATTTATTGTATTATGCCTTTTTCAACTTGTTCGTAATATAGGAAAGGGTGATGGCTTCGGAGGAGGTTCATCAGGTGATGGAGGATCTTTTGGAGACTCAGGAGGTTCCGGAGATGACTCCGGAGGTTTTGGAGGCGGTTCATCAAGCGGCGGAGGATCTTCTGGAGATTGGTAATATAATGATTTTGTAAATTAAACATTAAAAAGCAGAAAAACAATATGTTTTCTGCTTTTTTATATTTAGAAATAATCATTATGAAAGCTTATAATATCTAAGGGATAATTATAGGACGTCAAGAGAATCTCTTTTTAGCTACTTCTTCTAGTTTGAATTGTAATAACATTTGAATTTTAGCAACATTTGTTAAGGTGTCTTTCATTGAAGAATCTAAACTAATTAACTCATCGATATTTGTAGCAAGATCTATTCCCTTTTGTGTTTTTTCACCTTCTACATTTATTATATTAGCTAATCCTGTTTCTTCTAATGCTATTAATTCAATTATATTAGTTACTGCTTGTGATTTCGTAATGGGGCAACATTTACGGTGTGAGTTACAACAATGGTTAAAATGCTTATTTAAAATATGAAATCTATTGCAATCTTCATCAGAGACACTAACATCAGGAGCGTCCAAATAATAATAATGGTTTCCACTTTTAATAATATTCATAATATACCCCCATTATATGCTAATACCTATATATTATATAAGCATAAATTATATTGTAAAATTATTAATAGGGAATCAAGTCTAACCGTAAATTTAAACTTGGTTCCCATAAATTAATTTTTTAATTTTAATTTTTTCTTTATCTAGATTTACTGCTAATCACAGAAGGGCTTAACTTCAGATTTTTTTTTGGGAATGAACTTAGCTATTTCTTCTAATTTAAATTGTAATAACATCTGAACTTTAATAATATTTGTTAATGTGTCTTTTACTGAAGCATTTAGAGTAACTAACTCATCAACATTTCTAGCGAGTTCTTTTCCCTTTTGTATTTTTTCGCCTTCTGCATTTATTATATGAGCTAATCCTGCTTCCTCTAATGCTATTGATTCAATTATATCTGTTATTGCTTGCTCTCTACATACTGGATCTTTAGGTGTTTGAATTACTGGTGCTGACATATAAACATCTCCTATATATTTATTGTTTTTTTACTTATTCTTATTAAAATTTTTAATCGTTTTTACAATAATATTATATGCAGCAACGCTAATAAGTGCTCTAAAATATTTCATTTCGGTTAAAAATAAAAAAGCCTATCAATTACGTTAGGCTAAAATTTCACCATCTACTTTCTGAACTGAACCTCATATGGATATATCCTTTTAATTTTTCATTTGAAAATTATTGTTACATTTTTAAAACCCATATCTGATAGAATACCTTGTAAAAGTAATTTAGTATTAGCATTAGCGCCATCTAAAAATCCTGTTTTTATTAAATCAGCTTCAACCTTAACTTTTTCATTACTGATTTCATTTATCATGTCTTGCATACTAAGCTTGTTAAACATTGAGGATTTTTCATCATAAATGAATAAGTCTTTACTATCTATTACATGATCTAAGATTTTAGCTTTTTTTAAAGTTATAGTGATGCTATCATTAGTGACAAGAACATCTAAATCTTTTAAATCTACTCCAGCTTTAATATAGCCATTATATTTTATTAAAAATGATTTCTCAGTAAATGGAATAGAGTAATCTTTTAATTTTTTATTATCCTTTAGGGATATTATGTTTGAATAATTATACCTTAATGTGGAAAGTTCTGAAATTTTGGACAATCTTTCGGAAATAACGGTAGAGGTTATAGCTTTATCATTATTAAATTTGATTATAATCGAATAAATCATTATTAACCCGATTATTAAAATTAAAAAAATAAGTTTATTTTTGCGATTTAGGGGGTTAAAGGCTGATTTTAAATTCATACTAATACAACTCCTTATAATATGTGGTGATAATGGCTAAAGGAAGTGTTTTACAATTAATTAAAAATAACTATAGTTATTGTATTATATGGTATTAAAGCATAGTTTTAAAACTAAAATTAAAAAGAAATGATAAGTTTAATTAAATGTGTAAAATTAATAAAGTACCTTGGTTGAAAGATAATTTAGTGCAAACGGTTGCACTAATGTAAAAAATTATGTATACTAATTATAAAAGCCACAGTAACAATAAAAGCTTAAATTTATAACCAATGAAAATTAAACTAATTATCTAATAATCGGTTTGTATTAATGAAGAATATAGGAGGGAAAATTAATGGATATTAACAATCTTCCAAGCGTTGCTTATTTTTGTATGGAGTATGGACTACAATCGGACTTTAAAACTTATGCAGGTGGACTAGGAATACTTGCAGGTGACCATTTAAAAGGAGCTAAAGATTTAAATCTACCACTAGTGGGAATAGGGCTCAAGTGGAAACAAGGATATACTGAGCAACTTGTAGATGAAAATGGAAAAGTATACGATACATATCATAATTATAATTATGATTTTTTAGAGGATGCTGGGGTAAAAGTAACTGTTAAAATCAGAAATTTAGATGTAGTGTGTAAGGTTTGGAAATTAGAGGAATTTGGGAATAACCCAATATACCTTTTAGATACTGATATACCGGAAAATGGTGACAATTGGATAACAGGACAATTGTATGGATGGTTTGGAGAAGAAAGAATTGCTCAAGAAATGGTGCTAGGTATTGGTGGAGTAAAAGCTTTAAGAGCATTGGAAATTCCTATAGATGTATACCATTTCAATGAAGGACATGCGGCACTCGCGGCTACAGAGCTTATTAAAGAAAAAATGCAATCAGGATATAGTTTTGAGGAGTCTTGGAGTAAAACACGTGAGGAAGTAGTATTTACAACCCACACTCCAATAGTTGAAGGCAATGAATCTCATGATGTTTCCAAATTAGAGTACATGGGAGCATTTAATGGATTAACTAGGCAGCAAATGATTAGATTTGGTGGAGAACCATTTAATATGACAATAGCAGGACTTAGGCTTTCAAGAAAGGCTAATGCCGTAGCTCATCTTCACATGGAAACTGCAAATAAAATGTGGAAAACTGTTGCTGGAAGGCCATCTATTATTGGTATAACTAATGGAATTCATAAACCTACTTGGGTAGATGATCGAATCACTAAGGCATATGAAGATAATGGGGACTTATGGAGTACTCATATAACTGTTAAAAAGGAATTAATAGCGTTTATTAAAGAAAGAACGGCCATAACGCTTGATTCGGATAAGTTACTTATCGGATTTGCAAGAAGAGCTGCACCGTATAAGAGGAGCGATTTGATATTTACTGATGAAGAAATTATTTCTCCACTACTCCAAAGTGGAAAAGTCCAAATCGTATTCTCAGGAAAAGCTCATCCACTTGATGATATAGGAAAAGAAATAGTAGCAAAGCTTGTAAGAATGATGAAGAAGCATCCAAATAGCGTAGTGTTTTTAGAAAATTATGACATGAATATAGGAAGGATGCTAACTAGAGGTTCGGATGTTTGGTTAAATAATCCAAGAAGACCTTTAGAAGCTAGCGGAACTTCGGGAATGAAAGCTGCGATGAATGGCGTACTTAACTGCTCTATTCTAGATGGGTGGTGGCCGGAAGCTTGCAAGGACGGTGTAAATGGATGGCAGTTTGGAGAGGCAGTGGGTCTTGATGATTTATCAGAAGTAGAATTAGATAAACATGATACAGAAGCTCTTTATGATACTTTAATAAATAGAGTTATGACTACCTATTATGAAAATAGAGAAAAGTGGATAGAGATGATGAAAGAAAGTATTAAAACTACAAGCTATGAATTTTCAGTAGAGAGAATGTTAGACGAATACTATAACAAGATGTATATAAAATAAAATATAAAAACAACTTCAAAACTATGGTTTTGAAGTTGTTTTTTGTTGTGAAAATTATTATTTTACTTCTACAATCCAGCCTTCAGGAGATTTTATTTCTCCAAACTGGATTCCGTAAAGAGTATCATAAAGCTTTGTAGTAACTGGGCCAACTTCTGTCTCGCTGTGGAAAACATGAAGTTTACCGTTATATTCTATACCACCAATAGGCGTTATTACAGCAGCAGTTCCACAAGCGCCTGCTTCTTTAAACTCGCTAAGAGTATTTATTGGAACATCTCTTTCTTGTACTTCCATTTTTAAATATTCTTTTGCAAGGTAAAGTAATGAGCGCTTAGTTATGCTAGGAAGTATTGATGGTGATTTTGGAGTTACAAATATATTATCATTTGTAATTCCAAAGAAGTTTGCAGAACCAACCTCTTCGATGTTGGTATGAGTTGCTGGATCAAGGTAGACACAGTCAGCAAATCCTTTTTCTTTAGCTTTTTCATATGCAAGAAGGCTTGCAGCATAGTTTCCTCCAACCTTTACATTGCCTGTTCCATAAGGGGCAGCTCTATCATAGTCATCAGATGTCATAAAGTTTACTGGGGCGAGTCCTCCTTTGAAGTAAGCGCCTACAGGGCAACAGAATATTCCAAATAAAAATTCAGGAGCTGTACTTACGCCAAGGTTATCCCCAATACCTATCATATAAGGTCTAAGATAAAGTGTTGCTCCGGTTCCATATGGTGGAACAAATTTTTCGTTTGCTTTAACAACTTGGATACATGCATCAACAAATTTTTCAACGGGAATCTCAGGCATGAGAACGCGTGAACAACTGTTCATCAAACGCTTGGCATTTTCGTAAGGTCTAAACAGTTGGATACTGCCTTTTTTTGTACGATAAGCTTTTAAGCCTTCAAAACATTGTTGGCCATAATGAAGAGCGGTTGAAGCCTCACTTATACAAAGTTTGTTATCTTCAACTAGTTTTCCGTCATCCCATTTGCCATTCTTCCATATTGAAATATAACGTAAGTCTGTCTTGCTATAAGAAAAACCTAATTTACTCCAATCGATGTTAACATTTGCGGTCATATTAATCCCCCTATTTTGTAATTGTTCTTGATTTAAAAGATGTTTTATACAACAGTAGAAAGATAATATTAAATTCTAAATGCTGTAAAAATTCATATAAGATAGAATATGAGTATTATTGTAACATAAAATATGTACATCAATAGCATTTTCAGTATTTTAATAAGCTAAATTTAAAATATTTTTAAAATGAATAAAAAGTTGCATTAATGCAACTTTTTATCCATTCTTTAAATGTTTATTTTGAGATGATTAAGTTATTAATTTGATGCTTCGGGAATATTACTTTTATCTTTGCTCTTACTGCTATTGGTATCATTTAAAGATTGAAAACTTGTGCTGTTTTCCATATTAGCTATTGCGTCATTAACCTTTTTGTTTTTAGTCTTTTTATTTCTGTTCATGAGTTATATCTCCCTTCATATTTTTGTAGTGGATATATTAATAGCATAGCCAGATTTTTTTGTAATATGTATGCGTAAATAGTAAAAGCTCAAACCATTTTAAATTGTAAAATGGTTTGAGATTTTACTAAAATAATTTTTTGAAGCAGTTTTTGCATATAGTAGTTTTACCCTTATTGGCTGAAATGCATTCATCCTTTGACACTGGCTTTCTACATATTTCACATATTAGTTTTGAGGTAGAACTATTAAGAGCCACAGATTTTGGTTTATTTGCTTTAGCGCCTATGGTGTTTTTTTTATTTGAGGGTGGATCGTAATTTATGGGTTGTTGTTTTTCTTTTTTTTCAACTATTGCGTAATTCATAGCATATGTACTTTCGCCAAAAAGTTCTAATTCAAATCTAGGATTTTCTTTATCATAAAACTCCTCAATAATAAGTCTTGTAACCTGGGCATCATTTACTATAAGACCACTTTTCTCTATGCCATCAAAAATACTTTTTGTTATGTTGTTTGTATCAGGATGTCTTTTTATACTTTTATAATATACTTTTAGAACAGCAATAAGAGATTCTGTTAAAAAAATATTAGAATTTTGTATTCTGCATTGATAAGCAATCTCTTCCTCATACAGAGCGTATCTATCATGGTACTTTCCGGAATTATAAGGTAAAATAGCTCTGCCATTCATGTTGAAAAGTTTAAAATTGGATTTTGAAATAGGTGAGCCTTTTATTATGACCTTTGCGTAGGTGTTACTCATATGTTCCTCCTAGGATCTATCTTAAATAGATAATAACTAATAGCCATATTCAAAAAAAGTTTGAATATTTAACTTGTTATTTATTTGATGACTTAATTGAACTTTCTATAATATAATCACATATGCAATTATATCATAGAAAGATATATACTCAGTTTAAATGTATTTATCTACACCTAAGTAAGTGCACTTGAAAATACATATAAAAATTTGATATGCTAAAGTTAATAAAGTATAATTAATTTATGTTATTAACAGATGTAAACATTCATTGAACCTTGTTCTCTTAGGATGTTTTTATGAATATAGAGAAAAAATTATATAAACTATATTAAAGGTGGTAAAAACAATGGAAAAGGATATTAAAATACTTGCAATTGAATCGAGTTGTGATGAGACGGCGGCGGCAGTAGTCGTGAATGGTCGTGAGATTCTATCAAATATAATTGCATCACAAATTGATATACATGAAAAGTTTGGAGGTGTTGTTCCTGAGGTGGCATCTAGAAAGCATATAGAAGCAATAAGTGCCGTAGTTCAAGAGGCATTGGACGAAGCTAAAGTTACATTAGATGATATAGATGCAATAGGAGTAACTTATGGGCCAGGACTAGTAGGAGCATTATTGGTAGGAGTTCAATATGCTAAGGGGCTCGCATATGCAACTAATAAACCCTTAATTGGAGTTAATCATATAGAAGGTCATATAAGTGCCAATTTTATTCAATATAAGGAACTTGAACCACCATTTATGTGTTTGGTAGTTTCGGGTGGACATACATTTATTGTATATATGAAGGACCACGGTGAATTTGAGGTTATGGCTCAAACTAGAGATGATGCAGCAGGAGAAGCCTTTGATAAGGTGGCTCGGGCAATTGGGCTAGGATACCCTGGTGGTCCTAAAATAGATAAAATAGCAAAAGAAGGCAATGCAGGTGCTATAAAATTTCCAAAAGCTAAATTTCATGAAGATACTTTAGACTTTTCTTTTAGCGGTGTTAAATCTTCGGTGCTAAATTATCTGAATAAAATGAACATGAAAAATGAAACAATTAATGTACCAGATGTGGCCGCATCTTTTCAAAAGGCAGTGGTTGATGTTTTGGTTCATAA
>DAVZGU010000047.1:0-8666 GCA_052274215.1 Clostridium sp.
AGAATACATTGATGGAGGGGATAAGATGGGACAAAAACTTGTTATAGTTGAGTCGCCGGCTAAAGCTAAAACTATAAAAAAATATTTAGGAAGTAGTTATGTAGTTGAGGCGTCCATGGGGCATGTTAGAGATTTGCCGAAAAGCCAATTGGGGGTTGACATAGAAAATAATTATGAACCTAAATATATAACTATCCGTGGTAAGGGAGAACTTCTTTCGAAACTAAGAAAAGAAGCAAAAAAAAGCGACAAAATTTATCTGGCAACAGATCCTGATAGAGAGGGTGAAGCTATAGCTTGGCATTTAGCAAAAGCCTTAAAAATAGATGAAAAAGATAAGTGTCGGATAGAATTCAATGAGATAACCAAAACAGCTGTTAAAAATGCTATAAAGTCTCCAAGAGTAATAAATGCACCACTTGTGGATGCTCAACAAGCAAGGCGTATACTTGATAGATTAGTTGGATATGAAATTAGTCCTATACTTTGGAGAAAAGTTAAATGGGGACTTAGTGCAGGACGAGTTCAATCAGTTACACTTAAAATAATCTGTGACAGACAAAAGGAAATAGAAAAATTTATAACCAAAGAATATTGGACTATAGAATGCGAGTTAAGCAAAGACGGAGATTCTCAGAAATTAAATGTTAAATTAGCCTCTAAGGGTAAAGAAAAAGTTGAAATGAATTCTAAAGAAGAAAGTGATAATGTCATTAATGAACTTAAGGAAAAAGAATTCGTTATAAGCAAAATAAAGAAATCATCAAAGACTAGAAAACCACTACCACCATTCATAACAAGTACATTGCAGCAAGATGCATATAGAAAACTTAATTTTGCAACTAAAAGAACTATGTCTATTGCGCAACAATTATATGAAGGTATGGAGATAGAAGGTCATGGAACAGTGGGATTAATTACATATATGAGAACTGATTCTACTAGAATAGCGGAAGAAGCTCAAATAAATGCGAAAGAATTTATTGAGAGTAAATATGGGGAGCAGTACTATCCGAGTACCCCTAGAATATATAAAAGTAAAAAAAACATACAAGATGCTCATGAAGCTGTTAGGCCTTCTTATGTTGAAATAACGCCAGAGATAGCAAAAAAAACTCTTAAAGCTCCACAATACAAATTATATAAATTGATTTGGAATAGATATGTAGCAAGTCAAATGGAATCATGTTCACTAAATACTATATCTATTGATATAGTAAATGGAGACTATGTGTTTAAGGCATCAGGATCTAAAGTGTCCTTCGATGGATTCAGAAAAATTTATGATGAAGAGCTAGATGAAGAAGAAAATACTTTGAAAATTCCAGAATTGAATGAAGGAGATATTCTACAATGTGAAAAAACCGAAGAAAAACAGCATTTTACTCAGCCACCTGCTAAATTTTCTGAGGCATCTCTTGTAAAAACATTAGAAGAAAATGGCATAGGAAGACCTAGTACTTATGCACCTATTATTACAACGCTTCTAAATAGAAAGTATGTAGAAAAAGATCAAAAGACTTTAGAAGTTACAGAAATAGGCAATATTGTGAATAACATTGTAAGTGAATACTTTAAACAGATAGTGGATATTGAATTTACAGCACAAATGGAGAATAATTTAGATTATATAGAACAAGGACAGGAAAAATGGCAAAATATAGTTAATGAATTTTTTACACCATTAAAAGAAGATATTGAAATTGCCGAGAAAGAGATAGCTAAAATCACAATAGAAGATGAAGTTACAGATGTAGAATGTGATAAATGTGGCAAATTAATGGTAATAAAACATGGGAGATTTGGTGATTTCATGGCATGCCCTGGCTACCCAGAATGCAAGAACACAAAAGCAATCACTAAAGAACTAGAACTTCCATGCCCTAAATGTGGTGGGAAAATTTTAGAAAGAAGAAGTAAGAAAGGAACTAGATTTTTTGGATGCAGCAATTATCCAGAATGTGATTTTGTAAGTTGGTTTGAGCCTACCGAAATAAAATGTTCTGAGTGTGGTACATATATGTTAAAAAGATATAGTAAAACTAAAGGCGATTATATGGAATGTTCTAATAAAGAATGTAAACATAAGGAATACAAAGTTGAAGAAAATAGTGAAGAGAGTAGTGAAGAAAAGTAAAACTTATACAAATATTTAAAAAACTTACTAGAGTTTAACAAATATAATGTCGAAATTTAAAAAACACTGTTGATATAGCATGAATGTTGTGATAGTATTAAGAGGAGAAGGAACAATTCTAAAAATTTCAAATATTTTGAACTTTACTTATGCTAAAGCAAGATAGATTTATGAATTGGATTAAATAATATAGATTGTGTTTTATAACATAAATGAGGAGGAATATTGTGTCACTATTAGCTAAAACAAGAATGTTAAATAAAATATTGCAAAAATCAGGAACGGAGCCAGTAGTTTTTGATGATATTTGTAATTTGTTAAGCGATGTATTGCAATGTAATGTATATATTATAAGCAGAAAAGGAAAAATATTGGGTTATAATTTATCAAGCGGATTTGAATGTGAAATCGTAAAGGATGAAATTATAAAAAATATGAGATTCCCGGAAAATTACAACAACAGTTTGCTTAATGTGAACGAAACAAGGGCTAATCTTACAAATAAAAATATTTGTGTATTCCAAGATAATAAGGAATGCGCAATAGAAAATAAATTATCCACCATAGTACCAATAAATGGTAACAGAGAAAGATTAGGTACTCTTTTACTTGCAAGATTTGATAAAGAGTTTACAGATGATGATTTAGTTTTAGTTGAATATAGTGCTACTATAGTTGGACTTGAGATTTTGAGAGCTAAAAATGATTTGATAGAAGAAGAAGCAAGAAAAAAAGCAGTAGTACAACTTGCTATTGGAACACTATCTTATTCTGAACTAGAAGCTGTACAACATATTTTCAATGAATTAGATGGAATTGAAGGATTGTTAGTAGCATCTAGAATAGCAGACAAAGTTGGAATAACTAGATCTGTTATTGTTAATGCACTCAGAAAATTTGAAAGTGCAGGAGTAATAGAATCAAGATCACTTGGAATGAAGGGGACTCATATTAAAATATTAAATGAGAAACTAATTGACGAGCTTAAAAAAATAAAATAATTTGAGGCAGAGCAATTTTGTTCTGCCTTAAATTGTTTTTAATTATTAAAATATAAATATATATGAAACAAGTATTTCAATTTTATTAAAAAAAATATTGAATACATTATCACATTGTGATATACTATGTAGGTAAGAAAATACACACATTGCTTGATTATGGAAGGGTTCCGATATTTGGACTTCAATAAGATGATGGTGATGGAGGTAAAAACCAAGGAGGTTATTATTAATGGCAGTTATTTCAATGAAACAATTATTAGAAGCAGGTGTTCACTTCGGACATCAAACTAGAAGATGGAATCCTAAAATGGCACCATACATATTTACAGAAAGAAATGGTATATACATTATCGATTTACAAAAAACAGTTAGAAAAATCGATGAGGCATATGATTTCATAAAATCTGTATCTGAAGAAGGTAAGGATGTTCTATTTGTAGGAACAAAAAAACAAGCTCAAGAAGCTATTAAATTTGAATCAGTAAGAGCAGGAATGCATTTTGTAAACAATAGATGGTTAGGTGGAATGTTAACAAACTTTAAAACAATTAAAACAAGAATACAAAGATTGGAAGAATTGTTTAAAATGGAAGAAGATGGAATATTTGAAGTCCTTCCAAAAAAAGAAGTTAGTCACCTTTTAAATGAAAGAGAAAAACTAGAAAAGAATCTAGGCGGAATCAGAAGCATGGATGCAAACAAAATTGGAGCTCTATTTGTTGTAGATCCAAGAAAAGAAAAGAATGCAATTTCTGAAGCTAAAATTCTTGGAATTCCTGTAGTTGCAATAGTTGACACAAACTGTGATCCAGATGAAGTTGATTATGTAATTCCAGGTAATGATGATGCTATAAGAGCAGTTAAATTAATAACTGAAAGATTAGCTGATGCTATTATAGAAGGCAGACAAGGTGAACAATTAGCTGAATAATAGTAACTATATTTATCTAACAATATAATTATTGATATAACAGTTGGGGGTAGGTGAAAGTTAATTCTTTCATTTACCTTTTAAATTAGATAGGAATAGGAGGAAATAATAATGATTAGTGCAAGTATGGTTAAAGAGTTGAGAGAAAAAACTGGAGCAGGTATGATGGATTGTAAAAGAGCTCTAAGTGAAACAGATGGTGATATAGAAAAAGCGGTTGAACTTTTAAGAGAAAAAGGTTTGGCAGCTGCTGCAAAAAAATCTGGAAGAATAGCTGCAGAAGGATTAGTAAACTCATATATTTCAGATGACATGAAAGTTGGATCTGTTGTAGAAGTTAATTGTGAAACAGATTTTGTTGCTGATAATGAAGATTTTGTTGCTTTAGCGAAAAATATAACAATGCAAGCAGCACAAACTAATTCAACTACTATTGATGAATTAGTTTCTGAAAAATACATAGCTGATGAAGCAATTACTGTTACGGATGCCGTAACAGCTTTAATAGCAAAATTGGGCGAGAACATGTCTGTAAGAAGATTTCAAAAGTTTTCTATTGAAAATGGTATAGTTCAAAGCTATATTCACGGTGGCGGAAGAATAGGTGTTTTAGTAGAACTCGCTTGCGCAAAACAAGATGACGTATTAATTACGATTGCTAAAGATGTTGCAATGCAAATTGCGGCTGCTAGTCCTTTATTCTTAGATAACACTTGTGTTGATAGTGAAACTTTAGAAAAAGAAAAAGAAATATACAGAGTACAAGCAATAAACGAAGGAAAACCAGAAAAAATCGTTGAAAAAATGGTTATGGGTAGAGTAAATAAATATTATAAAGAAGTTTGCTTGCTTGAACAAGTTTGGGTTAAAAATGCTGACTATACTATTAAAAAATATCTTCAAGAAGAATCTAAAAAACTTGGTGCTGACATAACAATAACAAGATATGTAAGATTTGAAAGAGGAGAAGGCATAGAAAAGAAGGAAGAAAACTTTGCTGAAGAAGTTCAAAGACAAGTACAGGGTAAATAACAGTTAAAGGGAACACTACGTGTTCTCTTTTTTAAAATAAGTAATACTATAAATTTGGAGGTATAATGTTTATGGAGGTTGCTAAATATAAAAGAATTATGTTAAAGATTTCAGGAGAAGCTTTAGCTGGTGAAAAAGGATTTGGAATAGACTTTGAAATTACAAATGAGATAGCACTTCAAATAAAAGAATTGGTTGAGCTAGGTGTTGAAATAGGCATAGTTGTTGGCGCTGGGAATATATGGCGTGGTAGAAGTGGGGACGGTATGGACAGGACTACTGCAGATTATATGGGAATGATGGCAACTTGTATTAATGCATTAGCACTTCAAGATTCTTTGGAGAATATAGGCGTAAATACTAGGGTGCAAACTGCCATTGAAATGAAAGCAGTAGCAGAACCATTTATAAGAAGAAAAGCTATGAGGCATCTAGAAAAAGGTAGAGTTGTTATATTTGCAGCTGGCACAGGAAATCCATATTTTTCAACGGATACAGCAGCAGCACTTAGAGCAGCAGAAATAGAAGCTGAAGTAATTTTGCTTGCTAAAAAAGTAGATGGAGTTTACGATAAGGATCCTCATAAATATAATGATGCAAAGAAGTTTGATAAGCTTACATATCTTAATGTTCTTGAAAGAGGGCTGCAAGTTATGGATTCTACAGCTACATCATTATGTATGGATAATAATATACCTATATTAGTTTTTGGACTAGATAATCCTAAAAATATAAAAAGAGCGATCTTAGGAGAAGAAATTGGCACTTTAGTATCAGATTGTACTAAAGAATCAGTATAAAATGGAGGGAATTCTATGATTAAACAAATTATTAGTATTGCTGACGAAAAAATGAATAAAACTATTGCTGTTTTTAAACATGAGATTTCAGGTATGAAAGCAGGGAGAGCAAATGCAACAATGCTAGATAGGATTCATGTTGAATGTTATGGAAGTCTTATGCCATTAAATCAAATAGCAAACATTTCAGCACCGGAACCTAGAGTGTTACTTATTCAGCCATGGGATAAATCTTCTATGAAAGATATAGAAAAAGCTATATTGAAATCTGATTTAGGATTAAACCCATCAAGTGATGGATCAGCAATTAGATTAATTATTCCTGAACTTACTGAAGAAACAAGAAAAGTTTTAATTAAAACAGTGAAGAAAACAGGAGAAGATGCTAAAGTAGCTGTAAGGTCTATCAGGCGAGATGCTAATGATAAAATTAAGGCTTTGAAAAAAAATACCGAAATTACTGAGGATGAAGCTAAAAAATCAGAAGATATCATCCAAAAAGAAACAGATAAATTTATTAAAGAAATAGATACATTAATAGAGGTTAAAGAAAAAGAAGTAATGGCCGTTTAGTATATAATTTTAAATAGAACCTGCAGTTATGCAGGTTCTATTTAAGATTATAATATAATTAATAAAAAGGAGGGGATTTTATTGAAAAAATTATTCGCTTTTTTTAAAAAGAATAAAAGTACAAGTAATAATATTGAGCTAGATATGTCGAGGATACCTGAGCATATTGCAATTATAATGGATGGAAATGGTAGATGGGCTAAGGAGCGTAATTTGCCGAGAGCACTTGGACATAAGGCTGGCGTAGAAGCAATAAGAAGAATTGTAAAAGAATGCAACAAATTAGGGGTTAAATATTTAACATTATACGCATTTTCAACTGAAAATTGGAATAGGCCTTTACAAGAAGTAGACGCTCTAATGAAATTATTAGTAGAATATTTAAAAAATGAGTTCGAGGAATTGAACGCCAATGATGTTGTTATTAATTCTATTGGTAACATATCAAAATTGCCACAGATATGCATAACGGAATTAAATTCTGCTTATGAAAGAACAAAGAATAATAAGGGCTTAATTTTAAATCTAGCTTTAAATTATGGTGGAAGAAACGAAATAGTAGATGCTGTAAAAGAAATTTGTTTAGATTTGACGAATAAAAAGATATATAAAGATGAAATAACTGAGGATTTACTTTCAAAGTATTTGTATACAAGAGATATGCCTGATCCAGACCTTATAATAAGACCTAGTGGGGAGTTAAGATTAAGTAATTTTTTACTATGGCAGAGTGCATACTCAGAACTTTGGTTTTCAGATATTAATTGGCCAGATTTTCATGAGAAGCAATTGAAATGTGCAATATTAGATTATCAAAAAAGAGACAGAAGATTTGGAAAGGTTAAATAGGGGAGAAAATTATGAATAATAGATATATAGGAGCGCTTATGCTAGCTCCGTTAATAATATTTTTAATTTTAGGTGGAGAATACTTAAAATATAGTGTAATGGTACTTTCGCTTTTTGGAATGTATGAGTTCTATAAAGTTTCTAGGAAAAAACACTATAAGCCAATTGGAATTATAGGATATATTTTATGTATAGTATATTACTTGAATATGGGCAAGGATTTTTCAGCAAGTTTTAATGTACATATTTTAATAGTAACAATTTTTTTACTATTATGTATTCCGGTAATTTATACAAATTATAATTTTGTCGATGTGGCTCTCACTATATTCGGATTTTTATATGTGGCAGTATTTTTTAGTTTTATAGTGTTTATAAACAATAAAACCTACGGTCAATATTTAGTTTGGATTATATTTATTTGTTCCTGGGTCTGTGATACATCAGCCTATTATTGTGGAAGATTTTTAGGTAAAGGTGGCAAACATAAGCTCTGCCCTAAAGTTAGTCCTAATAAAACAATTGAGGGCTCAATAGGAGGCCTTTTGGGAAGCGCTATAGGGTGTACAATTTATGGCTATGTTATTTCAAAATATGGTGTACCTATTCAATTATATCATTATGCTATAATTGGTGTTATTTGCGGCGTTTTTGGACAATTTGGGGATTTAATTGCGTCATCTATAAAAAGATTTGTAGGAGCCAAAGATTACAGTAGCCTTATTCCGGGACATGGTGGAGTTTTAGATCGGTTTGATAGTATTCTATTTGTATCTGTGGTAGCATTTTATTATATTACATTTATATTAGGAATTTAAATTCATATATACTAAAGGTACAAAAAATTAAAAGTGTTGATTTAATATACTTTAGTGCTTAATAAAATCATATATTGAACAGAATGCAAATAAACAATTAGTTGTAAATTGGCATTGCTGGCAATATATGATTTTATTATTATGTAAAATAGTTTAAAATAATGATTGGATTATATTTTATATTAATATCTGCGTTGATTAATGAATATAATATAAAAGGAGAACTATATAATATATGTGAAATAATTACCCATATATTTGTAAATATTGCTAGTTACTTTATTTTAGAAGATAAATATGTTATATTATATGCTGTAGAAGAATTGATTACTAAAAAAAACATGGAAGTTTATAACTGTGAAATTAAAGAAAAAAACAAGATTTTGAAGTATAAATAACAGAATTACGTGAATGGAGAGAGTTACATGAAGAAGATTACTATTTTAGGAGTTACTGGGTCGATAGGTACTCAAACTTTAGATGTTATTCGAAATGATATTGATAATTTCACTATTGTGGGAA
>DAVZGU010000048.1:0-8589 GCA_052274215.1 Clostridium sp.
TAACTTTTAAGTGAGTTGAGTTTCACATGTGAGGTCTGCTTTATGGAGTTTTTGTATTTATTCCATAAATAAATAGCCAATTTATAGATAAACTATAAACTGACTACTATGGTTATATCAACAATGATATCCTTATTTACCATTTGTATACTTCTTTTAATTTTTAATTTTAATCTTACTTGCATACATAAGTTTTTTCTCAAATTAATTTAATTTTAAGGCACAAATATAAGAAATAATTTACTAATAAAATTTAGATGAATTGACCCTATCAAAAAAATAAAATAGCCATGAACTGCTATTGCAACCCATGACTTTCCTATACTACATCGAATCCATATTTTTTATCAACTATCTTACTATTAGAGTCATATTTTATAAGCTTATAAGACATATATAAGTCCCCTGAAGCGCCTAATAAATTAAGTAGGAATATTATACCTCCCAGCCAGCTAGGCAGCAATAAGGTTCCAATAGACATTACTGTTAATGGTGACAGAAGAATGATTAAAAATTTAGTACGATCTATTGGCAGCTCCGATACTTCCTGCGTGTATGCATAAATCCCCTTAAATCCATACTTAACTTTACCACCAAAAGCTTTGTATGCTAATCCATGGATACTCTCATGGGCAATTGATATTGGAATCATTAAAAGTAGTACATACATACAAAAATTAATTACTAAGTATTTAGTTGGGTAGAAAATATAAGGCTTTAGAAAGAAATTATCCAGTATATTATCTACGGTACTCCCCAGGAGCTCCACAATTATAAACGCTATTATCGTACATATTACATGTGTTTTCCACGTAATTTTAAAAGACATGTCCATCACCTCTTTTAGAAGTATTGACATGTCTTTAGGTTATTAAACTAATTTTACATGTTTTTATATTATTTCAAATTAACTTATACACAAATCACGTCAGAAAAAAATTCTACTATTTTAGCAGTTTTTCACTTGCTTTAACGTATTGGTGAATAATTGGTATTTCTTTATTAAAGTTAATTATCCCACTTGTCTACTATCCAGTTACCTGAACCAGAACTGGACTGTCCACCCTTTAAAACTGCCAAAGGAGTATTTTCAATGTCTTGCGTCAAATAATTTACAGATATATTACTTTGTATGCTAACTGATTTAGTTACACAACTCCCTTGAAACATATATTTTGCTGGAGCTCCCCCACTAGCTGAAAAACTACCATTTGGTATGTATATATAAGCATCAAGTTCACAATTACTTATGGCAACTTTTTGATTCCCATCGCCAATTATATACACTTGCGAAGGAACACTATGCTTTTTCATACCAATGAACTGATTTGAACCTACTGTAAAAGATGCTGAATTACCCTTTAAATATATATATAAATTATGTGATCCTGTTACTTCAAAATCAAGCCCATTTTTAGAATCAAAGTTAAAATTATTGACTAGCAAACTTACGTCATCACTGGATGTATCAATAGTAATAGTAGACCCATAATTTACTGTATTAAATAAACTTGAAGACAAACTACCACTGCTATTTATTGTATTATTATTTAATACTACAGTGTTATACATTTGTGAGTTTTCAGTAATTGTTGGCACCGCTATGTCTGGTAATATAGGACTTTCATAGCTACTTAAATTTACAGGAGTATAAGTTGTGGTTTTTACTGCGCCTAAAGGAACATAGTTAGCTAATGTTGTTCCTCCATTATTTGAGGTAGCCGTGCCTTGATAATACAATTTACCACCAATTTTATTAGCACCACCATCAAATGTTGCATTTCTACCTATAGTAGCATTGTTTTGTATATTACCCTGAGGCATTATTAAATTACCATCACTTTGAACATTCCCATTAATTTTTGTACCCCCGCCGAAGTATAAATTACCTTTAACTAAAGCATCACCATTTATTATCCCACCACCATCAAGGTTAACATTTCCAAAACTTACAATCCCATTTGTAGATGAACTACCTCCAGTCAATGTTATATTTCCTGTAGAGATAAGTTTACCTTTTATTGAACTTCCACTTGACATATAAAAATCTCCATTCACATAAACAGGACCATCTGCTGATCCACAATTAAAATTACCATTTGAAACTGCACCATCAATAAAAAACAGATTATCTGTAGGGGCTCTTCCTGCTGGCTTTTCAGGTTTTTTAATAATCTTGACCCTTATAGTCCTTGAATTTTTATCATCTATAGCAGTAGATTCAATAACAGCCTTATCCGTTTCTCCTGGAATAAATTTAACATTACAAGTTATAATCCCATCATCAGATTTAAAACCTCCGAACTTTACCAAACCACTTGGAGAATTTGCTTTAGTTAAAGCAATTTCAATACCCGATTCTGCCATCATATTTAATTTATTAATACTGTCATTTGTAACTTCAGTCTTATAATTACTTACACTCATTGTAAATAGTGAAGTACCCAGTAGCGTTAATAAAAGCACCACTACTAGCGTTAATATGAGAACTGAGCCTTTTTTCTTTTTCATCCTATTTCCTCCAATCTCTTAAAGAAATACTTGTAGTGAATGTTTTAAAAGAACTTCCATTTGCTATTTCTACATAAATAACATAAACATCACCTGATTTAGTAACAGTGACATTTTCTACATTTGAAGCAATTAAATAATAAGTTGTACTATTTAAATATTTATATAATTTATTATTATTTATAACATATTGATAAGCAGCTCCACCTCCATAAGGAGTAATCTGCACTATTTGTTTGGAGTCTCTCATAACTCCTGAAAAAGGTGTTAAATCGGCCTTAGGATCATTAACTGCTGAAGCAAGTCTTATACTTTCGCTTATGCTAGTAAGGCACACCCTACCAGAGTTTTGAGCATCACTAGTATCCATTTCAGTTTTGTATATTTTAGTTTGAATACTTAACGTCTGAAATATAATTGAAACCACAATTCCCATAATTGCTATTACTATAATTAATTCCACTAAAGTAAAGCCTTTCTTTTTAATATTTTTGTTCATAGGACTACCTACTTTCATAAATATCTCTTACAGACTGGCCTTTAGAACCTTTGCTTAGTTCCCATACCCTCACATAAATATGATAAGAAAATATTTCTTCTGCAACATTTTCTGTAATACTTACTTTAGAAATTTTTATAAGTGCGCCAAATTGATTTTCTGTAGATAAAGGATAAGTACGTGAGTCTTCATTCCCCGTAATTATCGTAGTACCACTAATATACTTTTGAAACCAGACATTAAGATTACTCATATTATTAAAATATACAAATTTTGAAACTCCTGTAGTCATATCACCTTTATACAAATCATTAATCTTAGAATATCCTACTGTCCTAAAGTTTTCTATTATAGCTTGTGCATATCCTGCTGTGCTTTGCTTTACATCATTCGTTTGTCTTGTATTCAAAGATGCAAAAAACACCATAGAAATAGTTACCATGGCAATAGAAAATATAGCTAAAGAAACAATTAATTCAGTCAAAGTAAAACCTTTCTTCATCTCACATCACCCTTTTAAATAAAATACTATAGAACTATCTATTATCATTTAAACAAATCAGTTTTTCAAACATTGTCATCCTTAAAATCATAGCTTGGTTTATTCTTAATAGTGCCTTCAGTAAAATAGTAGTTCAAAACAATAATTAATTGTAGCTCACTGTATTGAAGGCATATTTATATCAACGACCTCAGCCAATCTGCTATCCCTTTCTATGTCACTAATGAAACTTAAATCAGGTGAATAATTATCGCAGTTACTGGTACAAATATTAATCTCTGATTAGTGCTATTTACTTATCGAGATAGTAAATGTAATTTCTAATAACCGAAATATCACCTTTTTCTTTTAGTATTTTCACCCTCGGTTTATTTTTATCATCATCTAAAATATTCACGTTAACACTTTTATCAGTATCATTTGTAATTTTAATATTTACTCCTGATAAATCTGAGTCTAAGCCTCTTTTTTGCGAAATAATTTGTAGAATTACATTTTTCCCATTAGGTACAAATTCAATAGAATTGCTAAAATCTTTAGGATATGTTCCTATACTTGTTTTATATTTATAAAAATACTTAGTACCAATTTGGGTAAAATAAAACTCTACTAACTCTACTCCTGCATTGTCTGCATAAATATATGATTGCTTTGACTCGTCTTTTGCCTTTTCAATTGCTACAGTGTGCAAATCAGCTGTTTTAGGTTTTGCATTCAAAATAAAATCACTTTTAACTTCATCTTTTGCTACTGTTTTTTCATCTTTTTCTACCTTGTTTTCTTCTTTCACCACAGTGTTTTCATTTTTTGCTACCGTCTTTTCTTCATTCTTTGTTGTTATCTCATTGTTAACTTGTAATGAAGTGGATGATCCAACAAAAGGATTCCCACTACCGCTAGGTTCTTTATAATCCCACTTAAAGTCATCATTATTATTTAGCTTAGGAACACCATAAATCTCTAATATAATAGTTCCTGATACATCACTGCCCTCAGCTCCAGTTAGGTTTATATTATTTATAATTATCTTTTTACCATAATCTTCTACTTGCTCTATAAAACTTATAAGTTCATCATACATCCCTTTATAGTTAAGTGTAACTTGCATTTTATATGCACCATTAGCCTTTGAATCATTAGTCTTCTTACTAGTATCACTAGTGTTTGTTTTTTCACTATTAGCATCTTTTTTAGAAGTACCATTAAAGTCGCCTACTAACTTGTCTAATTCATTGGTAACATTTTTGTTTTTATCTTCATTGTTTGCAGCTTTGCTCGTATCTACTGGGGTGTTTTCATTACTTACTTCTGAGAAATCTAATACATCTGCTTGAAGGTTACTGTCTTTAATCATTTTATCTAATATCACTATGATTTTTTCCTGCTCTATTGATGGAAACAGCATATCTGTTTCATTAGATATTTTAGTATTTAAAACTTTATATTGTTCTGCTCTTTTGTTTTTTGATGCGATTTTTGCTTTAGCCAGCTCCCATTTTTGCAAATACGTATCTCTACTGTCTTTTAATTCAGTTATCTTTTGAGTTTGTTTTATGTAAATAAATTTATAAAAGCCACAGCATAATAACACTATTAACAAAACTCCTAATAATACTTGTTCCCTCTTAGTTACCTTCATAATTATCAACGTCCTTTAAAGTACAATTTACACTAAAAGTAAAGTTGTTATTTTCTGTAGATGGCGAATTTATGCTGGCAATATGCACTTCTTTTACAATATCTAAATTTCTTAAAGTGCGCTCAAACACTGCTACTGCTTCTCTATCTTTTCCTTCAACTTCAAGTTGCACTCCACTCACATCTAAAGTCATCACTTTAAAATACACACCTTCAGGTACGCAGGAATTTATTTTTTCTATTACTTTACTACCTAAAAAATCTTTATTATTTATGTCATCACTAATATTGGATACTATACCATAGTACTTATTCATTGTAGTTAATTTTTTTTCTTCATTTTCTATTTCTTTTAACTTAGCAACATTTTCTTTTGAATTTAAATTTTGCTGTATATCCACTATTTCTGAATTTAACTTACTTATGTTAAAATAATTAAAGGCATATGTAAAAGCAATCACTAAGACTAAGCCGAAAGATAAAATAGTAGCATATAAATATTCTTTTTTTAAATCTTTTCTGCCTCCCGTATAAGGATCAAAAAAGTTAAAATCGTTCATAAGTTTCACCTACCCCAATCTTATTATCGCTCCTATAGCGTTTAAGTATTTGCTTAATTCCTCATCTATTCTAGCTGGATCTATTTTAGATGAGTGTACATTAGCTTCATTTATTTTAGAACAGTTTACATTACTTAAGCTCTGTATTTGGCTAACAGGTAAGTTCATTGCGTTTTCGATAAACTTTTCTATACCTTTGAGACTTGAACTTCCTCCATAAATATATACTTTATCTATTTTATTTCCTTGTTCTTTATTTTTATAATAATTAATCAATTTTTCTATTTCGTTAATCCAATTTCTTACTTGTGCTTTTGCAATATCGTTTACCATTGAACTTTGCATATCACTTAAAGATTCACTTTCTAAATTACACTCTTCAAGCTTTTTATTCTCTGCTTCCTCTTCTGAAACAGATAATTGCTTAGCAATATCTATATCTATATGAGAGCCACCATAATTAATAATTCTAGTTAACTGCACATTCCCATCTGAAATAATATTTACATTTGTAAAATCATATCCTAAATCTATAACTACAACAGTATCTTCTAAACTGTAATTTTCATCGTTAACTTTTATATCCTCAATAAATAACTTATTAATACTATTTGAACTAATATCTAATGCTACTGCGTTGCCATTTAATTCTTTTACCAAATTATAATATCCCTCTATCATAGTTTTAGGATATACTACTACTGTAATTTTTGCCTGCTTTACGTTTTCATCTTCAAACTCTTCTAATATTTTATATTGCATTATATAATCATCAAACTTAATTGGTAAATATCTTTCCATCTGAAACTTTATTATAGAGTCCATATCTTCCTTTTTTGCTACTGGAATTTCAATATCTCTAGTTATAATTAATGTACTTTTTGTGGTGATAATAATATTTTTACATTTTATATTTTCAGCTTGCAGCACATCTGAAATTTCACTTTCAAATTTAGTTATCTCTAAAATATTTCCATCATGATAACATCCTACCGGAGTGGGCATAGTAATAGCTTTTTCTATGATAACATTTTTTCTGTTTTGTGTTCCTAGAACTATTTTTGTGTTTTTCGAACCTATATCTAGTGATAAAACTTTTGAGTTGAACATGAGTAGTCACCTCTTTTTCAGTTTATTTAGTTGAAATATTCAAAATGGACTTCCAGTTATTGTTACTCACCCTAAAGTGGTAACAATAACTGGAAGTTCTTATTTATTTTAGAAAGATGTTGTTTTACTGATAACTGTAACTTAAGTTACGTTTCATTGCTGACTCATTGAATTACAGAAGTGAAATGTGCCGTGTCAGGCGCTTATAATGTCAAAATGCAAAGTACCTGTCACGCAAATTCTTCCTTCTATTGAGTAACAACCGCCGCTGCTGCTCCTGCCGCTGCTGTAGCTGTATAGAGTTTGCCATTCAAAGTTTCTGTAAGTATGAAACTGCCATCTTTCTTATAAGATAATGTTTTATTAGTGGCAGTAGCTGCAGGACTAATACCTGATAATTTTACAACTGGATCTGTAGCTAATGAAGTTACAGTAGCGTCAGCTACATCTGCTGCAAAAGCTCCATTATCTGATTCAGTTAATAATGATTGTATAGCTGTGGAAACTTGATGTGCATCTGTAATAACTTGAGTTCTTCTTGCCTTATCCTGGAAACCTGTTAACTTCGGAACCGCTATAGCAGCTAAAATACCAATGATTGCAATAACCACAATAAGTTCGATTAGAGTAAATCCTTTCCTCTTCTTTTTCTTTATTAAATCCATTTTCATTAATAATTCCCCCTTATACGCTAATTAAAAAAATATATAATAATGATCAAACTACAAAACCTTCATGCTACTAATATTTATAATTTCCATGCACATATTTTGTAATTTTATCATATTAATCAAATCATTACTGAACTGTCTTAGACATATCAAATATAGGTAGCATCATTGCAATAACTATAAATCCTATAACAACGCCCATTACTATTATCATAAGTGGCTCTATAATAGTAGTCATTTTTTTTAGTGATGTTTCTAATTCTTCATCATAAAAATTTGCAGTCTTGTCCAATATATCATCTAACGAACCTGATTCTTCACCTATTTTTATCATGGAGTGAAGCATTATTGGAAATATTGATTCTTTTCCTAATGCTTCACCTAAAGATACACCTTTTAATACTTTTTCTTTAACTACTTCTAATCTTTTTTCTGCTACTTTATTTCCAACTACCTTTTGCACTACTTCTAGGGATTGTACCAAAGGCACACCACTAGCAAGTACTGTAGATAGTGTTCTAGTAAATCTAGATACTATTACTTTTTCTGTAGTATCTTTAATTATTGGCAATTTTAATTTTAATCCATCTAGTGATAATTTACCTGCTAGAGTTTTAGCATAATACTTCATGCCATAAGTTGCTCCACCTATAATTGCAATTAAAATATACCATTTAGTTTGTATAAATTTACTTAGCCCCATAACTATCCTGGTGGGCGCTGGTAGTTCTACTCCTGAGCCCTCAAACATCCCTATAAAGGTAGGCATTATAAATGTTAAAAGGAAAACTACCACTACCACTGATAGTCCCGCGAGTACCATTGGATAAACCATAGCACTTTTAAGTTGGTTATTTATTTTATTTTCTTTTTCATAATGGGATGCCATTCTACTCATTATTACATCTAAATTACCACTGACTTCCCCTGTATTAATCATATTTATAAGTAAATCAGGAAATACATCTTTATGCTTTCCAAGTGAGTCTGAAAGAGATACCCCCTTCTGCAAATCACCATGCACTTCATTTAAACTTTTCTTCAATTTTTTATTTACAGTTTGTTCTTTTAAAACATATAGTGCATTAGAAATATTAG
>DAVZGU010000049.1:0-8538 GCA_052274215.1 Clostridium sp.
AATAAATATATCTACATATATCTATAATCTATTTAAACCCAGTTTGTCTATTGGTATCTTTTTATCATTTCACCTAAGCCAGATGAAGCATCTGTTTCTCCTACGGCTGTAAATTTCCATTCTCCATTATTGCGATAAATTTCAGCAACAAATAAACCAGTTTTACCAGAATACTCTTCTGTTAAGTTAAAACGAAGCATTTCTTTATTGTCTGTTAGATTTACTAAACGTATAAAGGCATTTTGTATCATACCAAAATGTTGTTTACGCTGAACTGCAGCATAGATATTAACCACAAAAACTAACTTAGTTATATTTTGAGGTATAACTGACAGATCAACCATAATTTGCTCATCATCACCATCACCATCACCAGTAAGATTGTCTCCCATATGTTGGACACTTCCACATTTGCTTTTTAGGTTTCCGAAATAAACCATATTTTCTTTTCCTCTTAGCTTATCATTTTCATCAAGCATTAGCACAGAAGCATCACAATCTACTTGTGCTTGCTTCCCTCCAAATAAACCTCCAAGTAATCCCTTAGATGCTCGCTCCACTGGATCCCATCCAAGTCCGACCATTGTCTTTTTTAACCCAGGATTATCTTTTGTAAGATTTATCTTTTGACCTTTTTGTAAATTTATACCCACTTTGCCATCCCCTTTAAATATTCAGTGAACATACATACACTGATTAATTTAGATATTATATTGCTTTCTATGCATCAAGACCATAATTTTTACAAAGGGCTGCTAATCCACCTTGAAATCCACTTCCTGTCGCACTAAATTTCCATTCTCCATTGTTACGATATATTTCACAAAATACTAATGCAGTTTCTACTGAAAAATCCTCTGATAAGTCGTACCTTAAGATTTCTTCATTAGTTTCTTCATTTACCACTCTAACAAAAGCATTAGAAATCTGACCGAAATTTTGTGCACGAGCTATTGCATCATGTATAGTTACTGTAATTGCAATCTTATCAATGTCTGTTGGTACTTTAGAAAATTCAACGATTAATTGTTCATCGTCTCCATCCCCTTCTCCAGTTCTATTATCACCAGTATGTATAACAGCTCCTGTTGAATGCTCTAAATTATTGTAAAATATAAAGTCTAGGTCATTATTGGTTTTTCCATTTGAACCTACTAAGAAGGCTGAAGCATCTAAATCAAAATCTCCTCCACCTGAATATTTATTTGTATCCCACCCTAGTCCTATAACTGCTTTCTTTAAACTTGGGTTAGTTTTAGTTAAATCTATTTTCTGACCTTTACTTAAGTTAATTGTCATGATTATTCCTCCTTATTAACCATCATCGAAAGTGCTGTTAACCATCATCTGCGATGATGTTAATCTACACTAATTCCAAAGTTACTGCAAAGTGCAGTTAATCCACCCTCAAAACCACTTCCTATTGCGCTGAACTTCCACTCGCCATTGTTACGATATAGTTCTGCTACTACTACTGCAGTTTCAATACTATAATCTTCACTTAAATCATATCTTATTAATTCATTGTTATTATTTTCATCGAGAATTCTTATAAATGCATTAGATACTTGTCCAAAATTTTGGCATCTTTGGACAGCTTCGTGAATAGTTACAGTAAAGTTAATCTTCTCAATAGAAGCTGGAACTTTACTCAGTTCAATTCTAATTTGTTCATCATCACCCTCGCCATCACCAGTTTTGTTATCTCCTAAATGCGTTACAGACCCTGCTGAGTCCTTTGGGTTGTTATAAAAGATAAAATCATTGTCAGATGTTACTTTTCCATTTGCTCCAACTAAGAAAGCTGCTGCATCTAAATCGAATGAAGCTCCCCCATCGTACTTGTTAGTATCCCATCCAAGTCCAACAATGACATTAACAAGTCCTGGATTAGTTTTAGTTAAATCTACCTTTTGACCTTTTTTTAAACTAATTGCCATAATACATTCCTCCTCAAAAATCACTAAAGTAGCTATATTAAACTTTTATAGTATGTTATATAGTTTTTAATTAATTTTACTTATAAAAAATAAAAAAGCTTATTATCAATTATCGCCAAATTTTCAGATAATAAACACTTTAACCGTGTATTTATAAAAAAAACCTTATTGGGGTTTAAATTAAATAAAATAATTAAACTCCAATAAAGCGACGATCCTTACTACCAGTATACCATCATTCCCTACTAAATACTAGATTATGCCGCTAAATGACGTTTACTTTTTTGTATATTTTTAGTAAACAAGTGAATATTAAAAATATAAATTCTACCATATGAGAACTCTAAATTATAAATATACCATCTATATGAAAAAGAAATATTCTACTTTTATTTATCAATATTTTTATGTTGATTAAAATAATGATTACCATATAATATATATGATAACAATAATATAGAACGGATGTGATATAGTGAATTTATCATTTATTAAAAAACTTTTAGAAAAAGATCATAAACCTAAATTTATGGCATTAGATTTTATAAAATATATCGGACCTGGACTTCTAGTAACTGTAGGATTTATAGACCCCGGTAACTGGGCGGCAAATGTTTCTGCAGGTTCCGATTATGGATATACTCTACTTTGGATGGTAACACTTTCAACTATTATGCTAATTGTCCTTCAGCATAATGCTGCCCATCTTGGAATTGTTACAGGTAATTGCTTATCTGAAGCATCAACTTCCACATTAAACCCAAAACTGAATAAAGCGGTGCTTGGTTCTGCCGTGATAGCCGCAGTATCTACTGCCCTTGCAGAACTTCTTGGTGGCGCTATTGCTTTAAACATGTTATTTGGTATACCTATAAAACTCGGAACAGTATTAGTTTTATGTTTAATTTTATGGATGCTATATACAAATTCTTATAAAAAGTTAGAAAAATGGATTATCGGCTTTGTTTCACTAATAGGAATATCCTTTATATTCGAATTAAGTCTTGTTCATATCGAGTGGGGAAAAGCTATGATAAGCTGGGTTAAACCTTCTTTTCCTAAGGGATCTATTCCAATAATAATGAGTGTCCTAGGCGCTGTTGTAATGCCCCATAATCTATTTCTGCATTCGGAAATAATACAAAGTCGTCAGTGGAATTTGAAAGATGAAAGTGTAATAAAAAAACAACTTAAATATGAATTTATGGACACATTTTTTTCAATGATAGTAGGTTGGGCTATAAATAGCGCTATGATACTTATTGCAGCCGCTACTTTCTTTACACAAAATGTTCAAGTCACTCAGCTTAATCAAGCTCAACAAATGCTGACGCCTCTACTTGGAAATATAGCATCAGTGGTCTTCGCTTTAGCGCTGCTCTTTGCTGGAATTTCCTCATCAGTTACCGCTGGCATGGCTGGTGGTAGCATTTTTGCCGGAATATTTGGTGAACCTTATGATATTCATGATAGTCATACTAAGCTTGGTGTAGGAATTACTTTAGTTGGTGCTGCAATAGTTATATTTTTTATAAGCTCACCTTTTAAAGGTCTCATCTACTCACAAATGCTCTTAAGTATACAACTTCCTATAACTATATTCCTCCAGATATATTTAACCTCTTCCAAAAAAGTTATGGGCAAGTATGCTAATACTAGATTTTCTAAAATCACTCTTTGGGTTATTGGACTTATAGTAACTGCACTTAACATAATGCTATTATTAAGCTATATTTAAAATGATGCAGCAGTAACTTCATAAGTTACTGCTGCATCATTTTTACCTACAAAAACCCTTGAGTTTTTATTACTTATCATTATCTTCATTAAAATTTCCTGTTGGAATTTTCTTTTTTTAAAGTTTATCTGCTAATTTAAAATCTTCTTCTTTAACTTTACTAGGTAAGCTTTCCAGATAAACACTTGTGCTTGGAAACGCCATTGAAACTCCTTCTTGCTGTAAAATATCCATTATATTAAAATTAACATTTTCTTTTATTTTAAAGTATTCATCAAAATCTGGTGTATCCGTAAAGAAACATATTAAAATATCTAAACTGCTTGAATTAAATTTATCAAATCTAACAAGTATACCTTCCTTACTAACCTGTAAATGATTTTCTAACAAATTTCTAATTTTATCCACACAAATCTCTAATTTCTCCCTAGATGTCCTATACGTTAATTCTAAACTTAAATTAACCCTTCGCTTTCCTCTTCTACTAAAATTTATTACAGCTTCATTAGTTAGTTTTGAATTAGGCACTATTATTAATGCTTGATCAACAGTTCTTATTTTAGTAGTTCTAAAAGAAATTTCCTCTATGCTACCTTCTAACGTATCACTAGTAATCCAATCCCCAATAGTAAAAGGTTTATCTAATATTATAAACATACCTGCAATAAGATTAGATGCTGCATCTTTAGCTGCTAGCGCAAATGCCAAGCCTCCTAGCCCAAGCCCTGTAACAAATCCTTGAATGTTATATCCCCATTTTTCAGCAATTGTAGTAATGGCTAATGCTACTAGTATTAGTCTTATTGTCTTTGCTATAAATGGAAATAATATTTTATCCACTTTTACATCATATGCTTTATGCATTCTCTCAAATAACAGAGAAGATTCTCCAGTAAGATCATATAGTCCCCAAAAAAATAAAATTATTACAGCAGAACTAAAACACTTTTCTATAAATAAGCTATCAATTGGAATTCCTGCAATAATTAAAATTTTAAAAGCAAAATAAAATCCTAACACCTCAAAAAAGTTAGTTACAGGTTTTTGAAAAGCAGCTACTATTTTTGTATCTGTATCAAACTTTGTTTTATTAACAAATCTTAATATTATTTTGAATACATATTTTGCGAATATCTTTTTTAATAATACAAATAATGCGAAAACTACAATAGCTATTCCTATATATTTTAATTTATAGGATGTTAAATCATTAAAAACCTCTTGTATTTTGTCTTTAGCAAAAAAATCAACGATGGATTGGAACAAAACAACACACTCCCTTTTTTCTTATGTTAATACATATAATCATTTTAAACTAATAATGTTATTTTCTCAATGGATTATATAGGAATTAACAAATCCTTATTAATATACAATCCTTTTAAAATTATACTCCATCTGATTTTAGTTGATTTTCTTGTAAAGAAATATAAATTAAGCACCTTTACCTATATTTCTATAGGTAATATAAAAAAACTTTAGGGGGTTTAAATTCTCCACCTGAATTCAATAATCAATTAGTTTAGATACTCCTTGAATTGTAAAACTAATTAACAGGATGATTTTATACCTGATTCATTATTTTTTAAATGTCCAATATGCATTGCATTATACGCAATAAAATGTGACTTCTTAGGATTTTTCTCCATATTATCTCCGTAATTTATATTTGCTTCATTAAATATATAAAAAAATGAAGTTACCCTTTCTAAATTTCTATCTGCCGGTTTATAAGTTGGATCAAACACATATGATGCTCTATAATATGTGCATGCCATAGACACCTCCCTTTTATATTCGGAAATGACCCCTAGCAAATTGTACACTTCTGCCGAATGGTCATTTTCAATCATAGCTGCCCGTAGGTACATATGTGCTAAATCATATTTATTTGACTTTATTGCATTAATAGCTTCTTTTATATTGTTTTGAAAAGAACCTTCTTCATTACTATTTTTTAACATATCATCACCTCAAGTTATCCTTTCCCTCTATATTTATAAATATATTTTATCAAGATCACTATGAATTTACTATTAAGAAAGTATAAAGATAAATCCCACCGTATAAAGATTATGTTAAGATTTTATATTTTAAGCTACGTCTTATTTTTTCGCAAAAAAAGATGAAGCCAAAAGCTTCATCCCTTAAATATTATTCATCTACTAACCGATACCCTACTCCAACCTCCGTTATGATATACTGCGGCCTAGCAGGATCCTTCTCTATTTTTCTTCTTATATTAGCCATAAATACCCTAAGAGACTGTGTATCATTTTCAAAATAACTTCCCCAAATTTCATCAACTATATATTTATGAGTTAACACACGCCCTGCATATCTTGACATTAGCTCAATTAGTTTGTATTCCATTGGTGTTAAATGTATCTCTTCATCTAAAATTATAACTTTTCGTTTTTCAAAATCTATCTTTAAATCCTTAACCTTAAATACTGACTGCACATCGTTTTGTGACTTATTCTCTCCATTAAAATGTCTAAGCGCCACTCTAGTTCTAGCTAAAAGCTCTGCTACACTAAAAGGCTTGGTCAAATAATCATCTGCACCTTTATCTAAGGCTTCAACTTTTTCCCTTTCAAGTCCACGAGCTGAAACAACTATAATCCTAGCTTTTGTAGCCTCCCTTACTTTCTCAATAACATTAAGTCCATCAATATCAGGTAACCCTAAGTCCAAAATTATTATATCTGGATTATGTGAAAAAATAAGTGTTATAGCGGCATTCCCAAATTCAGTTTCAATGCACTTATATCCCTGTGCCTCAAGCGAAACTTTCATAAATTTTTTAATAGGCTTATCATCTTCAACTATTAAAATCAAAGGCTTCATATCCATTGCCATCACCCCTTATTATAGGTAAACTAAATCTAAAAGTTGCCCCCCCAGACGAGTTATTTAACGCTTCCATATATCCACCATGTGCTTCTATTATAGACTTACAAATGGCAAGTCCCAATCCTATCCCCCGTTTTTCTATGGAATTACCCTTAGCCTTGGTATAAAACCTATCAAATATAGTTGGTATATCTTCTTCTGGTATGCCTTTTCCATTGTCTGATACATCAAAAACCACACTATCTTCCTTTTCTGTAACCTTAATTTTTATAATAGAATCACTCTGTGAATACTTGATGGCATTATCAATCAAATTAATAAACACTTGTTCTATTAATAATCCATCTACAAATAATATAACCATTTTTTCAGGTAGTTCAATCTTAATATTATGACTTCCCGAAAACCTTGTAACTCTCGATATGGATTCAGCAACAATTTCTTCAACAATCTCCACATCTTTCTTAACTTCAAGCTTACCTTCATCTATCCGTGTCATGCTTAATATATTTTCAACTGAATGTATAAGCCAGCTTGTATCTTCATAAATTATTTCAAGAAGCTCTTTCTTGGTATCATTATCAAGTACATCATAATTATCACTAATGGTAGAAACCGACCCTAATATTCCCGTTAGCGGAGTTCTTAAGTCATGTGAAATTGACCTTAAAATATTACCCCTAAGCCTTTCTGTCTCCGTCTCTAAATTTATTTGTCTTTTCTTTTCATATAAATCTTCTCTTTCAATAGCTAAAGCGATTTGTGTAGAAACTGACTCTAGAAGGATCTTTTCATTTTTTGATAATGTATTTTCTTCTAAACATGCTATGCCAATAATTCCAAGAATCTTATTTTGTCCTTTAATGGGATGGTAATATCCAAGACTATTTAAGGAAATTTCAGCTTCAACACCAACTGATTTGCCTGTTTTAAAGCATTTTTCAATTGCTCCAGCCTCTATATCTGACTTAAAAATATCTCTACTATCTTCTCCATTAAGCATATAATCACTTGGCTGTTGTAAATTATCTTTATCGTCTACTATAGCTATCATAATAGTTCTGTTAAACATATCAACTAAATTGTCACCACAAAATTCAACTACTTGTTTTTTATTCCTTGCTGTAAGCAGTGATTTATTAATTTTATATAAAATTTGCATTCTCTTTTCACGTATATAAGATATCTTAGCTTGCGACTTAACTCTTGAAGTTAGAGTGCTTGTAATAATTGCTGCTATAAGCATTATAATAAAAGTTACTGGATAATCAGGTCTATAAGCTAGAAAGCTATAATAAGGCACCGTAAAGAAAAAATTAAATGATAGCACCCCAATAATCGCAGCCAGTATACCATAAACATATCCATCAGTACTTCTCGATACAAATAGTACACCTAAAATAAATACTATTATTACATTTGACTCATGTACCCCAACTTTTCTAAATATCAGAGATATTATAGTGGCTAAACTCATAATTACTATAGTTTTAGCCACATTGGTAATCATTATTGTTTTAGGTTTGATTTCTTCATAATCACTATATTCATACTCACTAAAAATTTTGAAAAACTTCTCATCAAATTTGCCTTTCTTCAAACTCCCCATCGCCTTCCTAATATATCTAAATATCATTTATTTAAACTATGAATATCCTAAATGCCTCTTAATTAGCAATACTAATCTTAAATAATTCATCACTTATAAAGGATATCTAGTACTATGTTTAGTATGGACAAAACAGTTTTAGTTTTAAAGTTCTAAAAAAAGCATTTCATTTTGAAGTGCTTTTAGTAAATTTTATATATGAAAAAATTAAAGTAAGTGTGATTGCCGTCAATATTGTTGCTATAATTTTTTTATTGTTACTTATAGGAATTATTACTTTATGTCCTGCATCTATAATTTCAACAGAGCTTGCATGGATATCCATATCCCCCCCATGCTGCGAACAAGCTCTATTAAAAGTTCCATTTATCTTAACTATATCTCCCTTATAACCA
>DAVZGU010000050.1:0-8517 GCA_052274215.1 Clostridium sp.
CTTAGAAGCAAAAGCTGGCAGGTTATTACTTTCACCTAATAATATTATTAAAAAATTTGATGCAGAATTTGACAGTGAAAATGCAGAATTTGATTTTGTAATATTTTATGATGGTAGTGAAAGAGAAAGAAAAGCTATAAGGAAAAACGAGAATGATTTAAAAATAACTTGGAAGCTATCTAAGTGGAGCATGTTAAGGAGAAGGGTTATTTTAAAAACAGAAACAAGGTATCCTATAGTAAAATTAAATTCAGCATTGTCAAAATTAAAAATTATTTTATATGGTGTGTTTTATTAATTGTGGTATATGTATATAATATAAGCATTGTATTAAAAATATAGTTAAGTATTAAAAAATATAATTAAAATATTAGATTAAATTCTAAAACAGAAAGTAGGATAAATAATAAATATGAGAAATATAAAAATTGTAATAGAATATGATGGTACTAGGTATAAAGGATGGCAAAGACTCGGAGATAGCGACAATACGATTCAGCATAAAGTAGAAGCTGTTTTAAGTAAGATGGCAGAAGAAAACATTGAAATTATTGGGTCTGGAAGAACAGATGCAGGAGTACATGCAACAAACCAAGTAGCAAATTTTAGAACAGAATCTACAATGCCTGATCATAAGATGCGTAGTTACTGCTATGAATATTTACCAGAAGACATTGTAGTGAAGACAGTTGAAGAAGTGGACCTCAATTTCCATGCTAGATATAATGCTAAAGTTAAAAAATATGTATATAATATTTGCAATAACAAAGCACACAATGTGTTTACTAGAAAATATGATTATCATGTGCCACTACCTCTAAATATTGAAAATATGAGAAGAGCAGCAGAAATTTTAATAGGAGAACATGATTTCCAAAGTTTTACAACGCTTAAAACAAAGAAAAAGTCTACTATAAGAAATATTTATACAATAAATATTGTAAATGATGATGGAAATATAGAGATTAGTGTTCAAGGAAATGGATTTATGAAAAATATGGTAAGAATAATAGTTGGAACGCTTGTTGAAGTGGGCCTGGGTGAGAAATCTGTAAATGAAATTAGTGATATTTTAGATAAAAAAGAAAGAAAATATGCTGGACATATTGCACCGGCTAAGGGCTTGTTTTTAGAAGAAGTTAACTACTAAAAACCAATAAAATGGTTAATATTACAGCACCAAAAGTGATGATTTAAAAGAGGCACATAAGTATTAACTTATGTGCCTCTTTTAAGTTTTGTGTTTAGTTAAAGCATCTCCTGGGTCGCTAAGCATCTTATTTGAATGTGCCCTGTGTAGCTATATATGCCAAACTACAGTATTCCTTCATTTTTTAATATATCTTCAATTTCATCAACTTTTTTAGAGAGAATATAAAAACTCTCTTTTAATATATTTTTTGGAAGAGGAGTTTCTTTTATAGTTTTTTCTAACACGTCTATAGTGTCGAGTGCATCATCAATGCCCTTTTGTGCTAGCTTTAGATTATCTTCTTTCATTTTTTAATCTCCTTTAACTTATGTTATTTTGTTAAATATACTTAAACCCTAACATTAGTAATTACTAATTTCAAGTTAAGAATGACTTTTATTTTATGTAAAATTGAAAAAATTAACTTTTCTTATTCTTAAGAATTTTATTTTTAACATCTTTCAAAATAGAATCGAAACCTTTGAATTTTACATCAGGAAAGGCTTTTATAAGTCTTGAATAATCGGGGGATTTTTTGAAAACCAAAGAATCATATTTTGCTTTCAATTCTTTTATAATAGTCTCGACGTCAGATTTTTTCTTACTCATCTTAATTTCGGCGCTTTCTATTAACTGGTCCAATTTAATTTTTAATTCAGACATATCCTTAGTATTCCCTAAATTTAATTTAAAATCTGGAAGCTTATCAATTAACTCTGAATATACTGTATTTAATTGGGTTAATAGTGACCTCAATTTAAATATTGTATTCACAGTAATTATAAAATCAATGAAGAAATATAGGAATAGAATATAAAAAAGTATTATGCCTGGGGTAGGTGGTATTGAATTTACTATGTAAATAATATAGGGATGAATTACCTTCAAAATAAATATGGAAACAAAGCCCCAGATTATAGAAAAGGATAAGCAAATTCTGCCCTTAAGATTGTATGGCTCATCACTGTAATCCCACCAAGTACTATTAAATACAGTTTCTAGGATATAACCTGTCATATATTCTAGAGTAGAGGTTAAGAATACTGAACCTAAAAAAAGAAAAATATAATTAGTTTCAATAGGTTTTAGCAAAACAATTATTGCCAAAGTGCCAAAACCGTAAATAGGACAAAAGGGACCATGAAGGAAGCCTCGGTTAATGAATTCTTTTTTCTTAACTGTAGCATATACTGTTTCAAGACACCATCCCATAAAGGAATAGATAATAAAATAATAAAAAAGCGTAAATATGCTAGAATTTAACAAAGTCATATTAATCATAGATTAACTCCCTTTTTTAAGCTTATTGTACATTGAATAAGAAAATGATAACACAAAAAGTGTTTTTTTTATAGTATATGGGATGAATAAATATTATTATATGCAATTTTATAGAAATAACTACATATATATTAATTAAGCAATGATAATTTAATTTGAATTCTAGGAGGAAAATACATGATAAATATTATTTGGTTTTTAATTTTATCATTAGGAACAATTATTGGTATTCTTACAGGAAAAGGGGAGATTTTATCAAAGGTTATTGTTTCATCAACAACTAGTGCTGTGGAATTAGTAATGGGCCTGGTTGGAATGATGTGTCTTTGGTGTGGGATAATGAAAATTGCTGAAAAAAGTGGACTAACTGATAAATTGGCAAGGCTGCTTAGGCCAATATTAAAAATTATATTTAAGGAAGCTGGGAAAAACCAGAAGGCGATGTCTAGTATTACCATGAATTTAACAGCCAATATGATGGGACTTTCTAATGCAGCCACACCCTTTGGCATAAAAGCTATGGAAGAGATGCAGAAAATTAATAATGAAAAAGATATAGCTAGTGATGACATGGCTTTATTTTTAGTTTTAAATGCTGCATGTATTCAGCTTCTACCTACAACGGTGATATCTATTAGAGCTGCGTATAATTCTCAAAATCCAGCAATTATTATAATACCTGCAATAATTGCAACAGGCACTGCTGCAGTCTTAGGCGTGGTTTATTGTAAAATCCTACAAAGGTATTTTTAAAGATATAGAAATGTTAATATTTAAATTTAGATGGGGGTAGGTGAAATAGGGTGATTATAGCTAATTTAGTATCGTATATTTTAAAGGGAATAATTCCGATTATCATTACGCTCGTGGTAATATATGGAGTTATTAAGAAAGTAAAGGTATATGAGTGTTTTGTTGAAGGCGCAAAGGATGGGATAACTATTTGCCTAAAAATTTTTCCATATCTTTTGGCTATGATTATAGCCGTTAATGTATTTAGGGCTTCCGGGGCTTTAGACTTTTTTATTTATTTAGTAAAACCAGTTGTTGTGTTTATTGGACTCCCACCTGAAGTTGTTCCTTTAGTTTTAATAAAACCACTTTCAGGAAGTGGAGCTTTAGGAGTATTTACTGACATCATAAAACAATATGGAGCAGATAGTTACATAGGACGCGTGGCATCTATAATAATGGGATCTACAGAAACCATTTTTTATACTTTGACAGTATATTTTGGAGCAGTAAATATAAAAAAAATCAGGCACACACTAGTGGCGGCGATATTAGCAGATATTACAGCAATTATAATGGCGGTTAACTTGGCTAAGTTCTTCTTCTAGCACTAGATTGAACTAACTAAATAGGTAGAGACGTTAGGGTAAATAGGGCCATAGGTTATAAAATAAGATTATTTAAGTATAAATTTAGAAATTTAGGGCAAAAATATTGACATAGTGATTTATTTGCAATATGATTGTTATTAAACAAATGCAATGATGAGAAGAGTAATAAGCATAATTGTTAAAAGAGAGCTGAGAAGGGTGAAAATCAGTAGCAAGGTAGCTTATGAATATGGCCTTTAAGCATATTATCTAAGTAAAAAATTAAAAGTTTATTGTGAAAATATACTTTTCAATTTTATTGTTAGGATAATACGGGAGCAACCGTTATATTGACAGGTGATGATGGTCACCCATGGAGGTCTTTACAGTGATGTAAAGATAAATTAGAGTGGTAAAACGTTAAATACGTCTCTAAACAGAATTTTTTTCTGTTTAGAGATTTTTTTATTTTCCGGGAAATTATAATCTTTGGGGATTATTAAAGCTAGTTAATATATTTATATTCAAGGGACTGAAAACTATAAATAATTTCAATACGAGAGGTAGGATAAAACTATGACTAAAAAAACTTTTTACATTACTACACCAATTTATTATCCATCAGCAAAACTACACATCGGTAATACCTATACAACTGTTGCGGCGGATGCAATTGCTAGATTTAAGAGACTTACAGGCTATGATGTAATGTTCTTAACAGGAACAGATGAGCATGGTCAAAAGATTCAAAGAATAGCCGCGGAAAAAGGGGTTACTCCAAAACAGTATGTAGATAAAGTAGTAACAGGCATACAAGAATTGTGGGAGCTTATGGATATAAGCTATGATAAGTTTATAAGAACTACAGATGAGTATCATAAAAAGTCCGTTCAAAAATTATTTAAGCAGCTATATGATCAAGGTGACATATATAAAAGTGCATATGAAGGATGGTACTGTACTCCCTGTGAATCTTTCTGGACAGAAACTCAGGCAGTAGATGGAAAATGCCCTGATTGTGGAAGGCCTGTGGAGAAAGCAAAGGAGGAAGCGTATTTTTTCAAAATGTCAAAATATGCTGACAGACTTATAGAATATATAGAGACCCATCCAGAGTTTATTCAACCAGAATCAAGAAAGAATGAAATGTTAAATAACTTCTTAAGACCTGGGCTTCAAGATTTATGTGTTTCAAGAACAACCTTTGACTGGGGAATACCGGTAGAATTTGATCCAGGCCACGTTATATATGTATGGGTAGATGCTTTATCAAACTATATAACAGCCCTTGGATATAATGGCGAAGATACATCTCTTTATGAGAAATTCTGGCCAGCGGATGTACACTTAATAGGTAAAGACATATTAAGATTCCATACAATTTATTGGCCAATAATGCTCATGGCATTAGGTCTACCTCTTCCAAAACAAGTATTTGGTCATGGATGGCTTCTTGTTGATGGTGGAGTAAGAATGGCTAAATCCAGAGGGAATGTAGTAGATCCGGTAACGCTAGTTAATCATTTTGGAGTAGATGCAGTAAGATATTATCTACTTCATGAAATACCATTTGGTTCTGATGGAATATTTACTAGTGAAATATTCATAAGGAAAACAAATTCAGACTTAGCTAATGATTTAGGAAACTTATTATCAAGAACAGTAACAATGGTAGAAAAATATTTTGACGGCGTTATTCCAGCTCCTATTGAAAAAGCTGATGTTGATAATGAGCTAATAGAACTAGCACTTGCAGTTCCAGGTAAGGTAGAGAAAGCTATAGGAGATTTGAAAATTTCTGAAGCATTGGACCATGCTTGGACACTTATTAGACGGACTAATAAATATATAGATGAAACAACCCCATGGATACTTGGAAAAGATGAATCACGAAAGGGAAGACTGGGTACAGTATTGTACAATTTAGTAGAATCATTAAGAATAACATCAGTATTAATATCTGCGTTTTTACCAACTACGAGTAAGAAAATAAATGCTCAAATAAATGCAGAAATAACTACATGGGACAGCTTGGCATCCTTCGATGGAACAAGTGCAGGAACAAAAGTTAATAAAGGCGACATAATGTTCCCAAGAATAGATGTAGAAGCTAAAATAGAGGAGCTTGATGCACTTGTAGAAGCACAAAGAAAAGAGGCGCAAAAGCCTACTATGGAGAAATTAAAGGAAGAAATTACTATAGAAGATTTCGACAAGATAGATATGAGAGTGGTTAAGGTATTAGAGTGCGAGCCAATGAAAAAAGCTAAAAAGCTTCTTAAGCTAAAGGTAGATTTAGGTGGAGAAGTAAGACAAGTAATTTCAGGAATAGCTCAGCACTATAAGCCAGAAGACCTAATTGGAAAGTATGTAGTATTAGTAGCTAATTTAAAGCCTGTTACTTTAAGGGGCGAATTATCACAGGGGATGATAATTGCAGCAGCTACAGAAGACGATAGCAAGCTATTTGCAATATCGGTGCCGGGTGAATTACCTACTGGAAGTACAGTAAGTTAATTTGATTTTAGAAAGCATGAAGTGCTAGTAAGTTAGACTTCATGCTTTTGCATTTGAATGTGCCTTATTAGGGTAATATCAACCTATTGAATTTTAATAAGGATAGATTTATAATTAGTTGTTATAAATACTACTAAGAATTACAAGGAGGAAAATAATATGAAATTTATTATAGGTTCTTTAATCGGAGCTGTTATCGGGTACATAACCAATTGGTTAGCTATAAAAATGTTGTTTAGACCTCACAATGAGATTAGACTTTTTAAATTTAAAGTTCCATTTACTCCAGGTCTTATTCCAAAAGAAAAATCTAGAATTGCTAAAAGTGTGGGTGAGTCTATAGGGCAACATCTTTTGACAAAGGAAACAATTATGAAGTCCTTATGCAGCGAAGATATGAATCAGCAATTGGATTCTTGGGTGCAAAGTAAGGTGTCTACTATGGAAAATAGCGAGAATATAGTAGAAAATGAGATAAAAGCCCTATTAGGCGATGAATATTGTGCCTTTTTGCAGAATACTAACAATAATCTTTCTAAATTACTTATAGAGTATATGAATGGAGAAGATGTTAAGCAAGGTATTGCTAAATATGCATATGCACAAATAATGCTAGAACTAAAGGTTAAACCGCAAACCATTTGTGAGAGTGAATTATATAATTCAATAAAAAATAAAGCGTTGAATATGGCTATTGAGTATAAAGATTCGGAAGAATTTTATAAGGGAATTCAAAAGATATTAAAAGATAAGGTAGCTCAGTTAGTAGTTTTAGACAAAAACTTTGAGGAAGTTATACCGAGTACGATGATAAGCAATTTAAAAGTATATATTTATGGGAAAAGATATAATATTGCCATGGAAATAAAAAAAGCAATGAAAGAAGAAAAAAACAGTCAGAAATTGAGACAAATTGTAGGGGAAACAATAAGTACTAAACTAAGCCCAATGATAGCAATGTTTATGAATGTGGATAGTGTTTATGAAAAAGTTGCAATTGGGATAGACGAATTCTTAGATGATACGAAAAATCATAATGATATTGCCTTAATTATTAATGATATAATAGATAAATTGCTCAAAAATTCAATATCTAGTGTGCTTTCTGAATTACCAAAAGAAGGGATAGACGACGGTATAGAGCCTTTGATTAATTTATTTACAACAAAAATTGCAGATGAAAAATTTATTAGAGATACTTTTGATAAGTTGGAGGGTAAATTTAATAAGTATATGTCTGTTGAGGAGCTGCTCGAAAAAATAGGCATAGATTATAAAAATGAAATAGAAAAATTTATAAAAAATCGAATAGAGGCTATGGCAGAAAGCAATTCTGCAAAAATAAAAATCACAGAAATAGTATCTGTAATGATTAATAGATTCTTACATATGGAGACTAAATCAATATTTAATGGAAAGGGGGATAAAATATCCCAATCTATTTCTAAAATAGCTCTCGAGCTATACAATAAATTCGTAGAGAATAAGTCTGCTGACGTAATTGAAGTGTTGAATGTAGCTAAAATAGTTGAAGACAAAATTAATGAATTTGATGTAGCTTTTTCAGAGAAAATTATATTAGACATTGCTAGCAAAGAGTTAAGAGCTATAACTTGGCTCGGAGCACTGCTCGGAGCAATTATGGGATTATTATCACCTGTATTAGGGTCGCTTTAGTACATTATTAATTAATAGGTAAAAGTCACTTTCGCCCAGAAGTGGCTTTTACTTATTTTAATGGCATTGTCGATTATACAATTTTGCAAATAGTTGAATATTAGTGATATAATATCAAACAGACATTTGAAGTATATTAAAAAATTTATTATTACATAGAAAGGATGGTGAAAACTGTAATTAAACTTTCTAAATTAAGGGGTTTAACGACAGTATATATTATGATATTTGATTCACATGCACATTATGATGATGAGGCTTTTAATGAAGATAGAGAAGAAGTAATAAAGGGGTTAAAAGATAAAGGTGTAATAGGGGTTTTAAACTGCGGTGCATCACTTAATGGTGCAAGAATGTCAGTAGAATTATCGAATAAATACGATTTTATATACTCGGCGGTAGGAATACATCCTGAATATGCAAATATTGTTAATGAGAAAATTATTGAAGAATTAAGGAATTTAGCACATTATCCAAAGGTTAGAGCTATAGGAGAAATAGGATTAGATTATTATTATGCCGAAAACC
>DAVZGU010000051.1:0-8459 GCA_052274215.1 Clostridium sp.
CCATTAGTATAAACATCTCCACCATGTATCATTGAATACCTTCCTTTCTACTTGTAACCCTGATCTACCGTACTTTATTTACTTATAACTTATGCAGAATCTTAATTTCCCTTATGTGTTTTCCCTACATTCTTAAACTTTTCATTAATTACATCATTAATGTGCTGTATATAAATGTCCTGAACGTCAATATTTTCTCCCAACCCATGCAGATATATTTTAACTTTAAACCCTTTTGCCTCTAAAATACTCTTCCAGGAGTCCTCTGCATCTCCCGCCATGTCATTCTTGGCATGATCTCCTGCTACGAGCAGTAGTGGCATTAAAGTGACTTCGCTAATACTCTGAGCAGTAACATTAGGTATTACTCTATCCAAAGTTGGATACCCTTCAACGGTTGCTACATGGACATTGTTAAAACCTCTATCCCTTAAAACGCTTTCAAAACAGCAATATACTGCATTTGCAATATGGTTTGTACCATGACCCATCAAAATTACTGTATCCATTGGTTTCAATTGCTTTGATAGAGCATCCACCATTATTGAGTAATCATCTGGCACTCCTGCTTCCTCTCCCTTAAAACATAAAAGAGGTCTTCCTATTACGATGTTTTCAAATGTTTTACATTCTTTGTATCTATTAACTACATTATTTATATAATCAAATTCTACTCCAGGAATAACATGCAAAGGCTGAACAATTACCTCATTATATCCTTCGCTCTTTAGCTTTTCCAAAGCTTCCTCTGGAGTATCTACATGAATATTATCCCTATTCTTAAGTACTCTAAGAATAATATGCGAAGTAAATGCTCTTCTTATATCATAATCTTCAAAAGTATGTCTTATTTTATCTTCTATTGCATCGATAGTTACTTTTCTTGCATCTTCATGTGTTGTTCCAAAACTTACAATTAAAATTGCCTTCTTCATTTCGTTCATCCACCTTACTAAATATTTTCTGGAATTTCTCATAACATTTACATATAATGCTTTTTAAAACAAAAAAAATAGTACGCATGCGATAGCGACTACTTTTTAATTAATGCATAATTAAATAGTTCTTTCCCTCCGAAAGCTTGTTAACATCATTTAGGCAGGTCTCCTGGCTTTTGATTCTTCCTTTAATTATCCTTCCTCGTTTTTAATTTACGAAGTAGCATTTAAAAGTTTTTCATCAATTACAGTAGCGGGGGCTGCTGCGGATTTAAACCGCATTCCCTTTTCACCTATTTCAAGGCACCTAAAATTATATTCAATTCTCTATTAGTTCTAGTTTATTATATTTAAGCCGTACTGTCAATATTTAGAGCGTAAACTTAAGTTTAATAGGACAAATAGTTAGGACAAATAGTTAGGGACGGTTAACAACTATTTAAACTATTTATATATTACCTTAAAATTATGAATATGAATACCATCTCGATTCATAGGCGACAATTTAAATAAAAGTGTATGAGGAAAGGTGATTTTAATGCCAAGAAAGGCAAGAGAAAAAACAGATGACTCGATATTTCATATTATGTGCAAAAGTATCAGCGAAATAAGCTTATTCAAGGATGATGAGGATAAGAACAAGTATTTATCACTTGTAAAAAAGTATAAATCTCTCTATAATTTTAAAATCTACGGTTACTGTCTTATGGATAACCATTCACATTTAATGATTGATGCTAATGGTACTGATATATCAAAAGTAATGCATGGAATAAATTTTTCTTATGCAATGTACTTTAATAAAAAATATAAAAGGGAAGGACATCTTTTTAAAGATAGATTTAAGAGTAAAATAGTTAATAATGACCGTTATTTGAAGACTTTATCCCTATATATACACAATAATCCTACGGATATAGATGAATATAAAAATTGTCCTGAAAAATATGCTTTTTCTAGTCTAGCCATATTTTTAGGAAAAAGACATGATTCTTTTAAATTAGTTGATTACGGATTTATTATGAGTTCTTTTGGTAATAACCTAAAAAGTGCAAGAAAGAATTACTATAATCTTGTCTTTCGCTGTAATGGAGAAAAACTAAAACAAGAAATAGAATTTAAAGATGAAAAAGCAGAGTATAAATGTGAACGAAAGATACTTGTAAGGAACTTTAAGCCAGAAGATATAATAGAATTTATAGCGTCAACGATGAATGTATCAAGGACTCATCTTTATATGAAGTACAGTAGAAAGCTTGTACGGGCAAAGGCATTAACAGTTGTTCTAATGAGGAGCCTCTGTAATTTTAAATCTAGCGATATATCCAGCACCCTTGGAAACATTACACAGGCTAGAGTATCAAGATTAAGCACTATTGGCATCGAATTAATTGGAACAGAAGAAAAATACGAGAATATTATCATGGATTTTATTAAACGTTATGCTTAGTAATAATTTATTAATATAGGTTTCAATATTATGATTAATAATTTAATGACAATCATTAAAATTCATTCTAATTATTTATTTTAATCTATCTATTTGTTAATCCGTTATATTAAATAAAAAAATTAGAGTAACAGATGAGTATTCATATTTAATAAACGTGGACAAGCATCAAAAATATAACATTTTACTTATGTATAATATAAAAATAATTAAAATAAGCGTTTAATAAATTAATTCAACGATAAAAAGGTACAAGTCTTCATAAACAACTTGTACCAAACTATAAGATAAATAATTGTTAACCGTCCCCATTTAGCTTACTTTATTGCTATAAATAAAATCATAGTTAGAATTTCAACTAATTCATTATTAGCTCCTAAGCTATCTCCCGTAAGTCCCGTAATTTTACTCTCGCAAAACTTATTAAACAAGAAACTTAAGAGTAACGCTGAAAGTATCAATATAACACTTTTATTAAATCCTATTAATAAGGTTCCAAATGCAATAGTTATAATACCTGAAATCATTACCCTTTTAATATCAATATTCCCAATAAATATATTACCTGAGCCTGTTTCTTTAGCATTTTTCCCAATAAAAGATATAAAAACAACGGTAAATCTTGCAATTATTGGCGTTGCAATTAATATGAGTGGTAAATTCATTTCTATGATAGCGCAGACTGCTGCATATCGTGCTAACATATCAAATACTATAGCAATAGTTGCATAAGTACCTACTGTGCTGTCCTTCATAATTTCTATTATTTTATATTTGTCTCCTTTAAACGAAAAGAAACCATCACAGGTATCTCCAAGTCCATCCACATGTAATCCTCCAGTAATAACTATCGGTATAATAACTACAAATATTGCTGTAATATTTAATGGCAGCACTTTTATTAACATATAATAAACTGTCCACTGGATAATTCCTATAAATAATCCTACCACCGGAAAAAATATAGATCCCCGCCTAAAGTTTTCCTTGTCACAGTTTAAACTTTTATTTATAGGTATCCGTGTAAAAAATTGGAAAAACAATAAAAAATCATTTAAATATTCTCTCATTTTATTTGCTTGCAAAGACTTGTCCTTGCAAAGCTCACCTCTTTCCTAAATAGTAATGTTTATTTTAATTTAAAAGGTAATCCGCAAGAAACTAAATATACCTCAAATCAATTTTCTAACTATGTATTATGAATAATGGCATCAATATATAAATTACCATATTCATATTTTATAACGCTTATATCCCCATTCTTACAACCAAATTTCCAAAACAAATCTATGTTTTCATTCATAATATAACAATATATGGCTCTTATGACTCCCGAATGAGCGCATATTAAAATATTATCACATTCTAGCTTTTTAATATGCTCCATAAAGTTCTTAACTCTTTCACATAGTTTAATATAACTTTCTCCATTAGGAGGTACAAATTCCTTCCAATTATTTTGCCAACAAATGCACTGTTGGGGATATGAAACTTTGATTTCCTCGTATGTTTTTCCTTCAAAATCTCCAAAATCAGTTTCATTTATTCTATTATCTTGTATAATTCCAATTTCCTGTTGTCCTAAAACTAATTTTGCCATTTCTAAAGTTCTTTTTTTATCACTAACGTATACTCTATCTAATTTTATGTCATCAAAGAAATCTTTAGCCTTATTGCCTTGAGTTATCCCAATTTCATTTAGGCTTATATCCAAATTACCATAATAAGACCCTTTTCTATTTTCTTCAGTCTGGCCATGCCTTAACAAATAAATATTCATAAATTCTCACACCTAAATTTTACCCTACGGTATTCTCCCTTATATCTATATACTTTTTACTGTCAAGCGTTGCCTCTTCAAATGTCCCCATATTATCCATAGTGAAAAGTGCCGCTTCAATTATATTAAAAGCAAGAGGACAACCTGACCCTTCCCCGAGTCTCATGTTCAAATTTAGCATAGGTTTTAATCCTATTTCCTTCATTATAAAAGCCGCCCCCGGTTCCGCAGATAAGTGAGATGCAAATATATATTCCTTTACTAATGGGTTTAGTCTATAAGCACATAGCGCAGCTGCTGAGGCTATAAATCCATCAATAACAATAGGCACCCTGTTCTTCGCAGCTGACAGAAAGCACCCACATAGTCCTGCAATATCAAATCCTCCAACTTTTGAAAGTACATCGATAACATCATTTTTATCTGGTTTATTTACTTCAATAGCTTTCTTAATTACCCTCTTTTTATTAATAAATTGCTCCTGCGTAATTCCTGAACCTTTACCTACTGACACATCTACTTCAAGTCCTGAAAGAACGCTCAAAATTGCTGCACTTGTGGCAGTATTTCCTACCCCCATTTCCCCAGTACCAAACAAATCATACCCCTTGCCCGCTAAATCATCAACTGTATCGATTCCAACCTCTATAGCTTTGATTGTTTGTTCCCTAGTCATTGCCGGCCCCTTCATCATGTTCATGGTACCATATGCAATTTTTCTATTTACAATTTTAGGATTGTTAAAGTCTGCATCAACGCCTATATCTACAACCGTAATCTCACTTCCAACAAATTTTGATAAAACATATACACCTGTGATTTTCTTAGTGAAATTATTAGTAACTATAGCCGTTACGTTTTTAGGACAGTTAGACACGTCTTCTTCCACCACTCCATTATCGCTGCACATTATAACTACATTCTTTTTATTAATTTTATTATGTATCTCTCCAGTAATTCCTGCCATCTTAGCTATAATATTTTCTATTTCACCAAGACTTCCTATAGGTTTTGATAAACTATCAAGTCTATCCCACGCTTTTTTTATAGCCTCTTTATTTAGTGGTTTAATACACTGTAATGTGTTGTTTAGCAGTTCCATTTGTTTACCCTCCTGCTTATATAGTTTATTACATAATATTAACACATTTAAACACACCTTCCCCTTTTTTCAAAGGAAAAACTTTTTGGATATAAATTACAACTCAATTAATGTGCATTAGTTGTTAACTGTCCCTCGTTAAAGACATTAAAAAACAGGGACAACGAATGTCCCTGTTTTTTAATGTCTTTAATAGATATCATTATCATCTATAACTGGTAAACTGTCTAAATTATTGGATTTATCTTGATCAGGTAGACTTTTTAAAAATTCTTCACCTTTTTTTGAAGTTGAGACAGAAACTCCACTTATATTTCCTTGTTTTGCAAGTAGTACTGCTTGTTCTTTTGAAACTATTTCTCCATTTTCAAGTTCGTATGCTGTAATTTCTCCTTGATTGTCTTTCGCTACTCTACTAATCACATGAGCTGAGATTTCGTTTTTATTCATAATAACACTACCTTTCTTAATACATATAAACATGTATCTCTAATTGTAGATACTTAAACAACATTATATAAACTTTTAAATTAAGTATCGCCCTATACAGTTTTACCAATTATATAAATTTTATGAAAAATATTAATATATTTATTTATCAATAACACTAAGAGATTATTGCAAGTTATTCGCATTTGGGTGTATACTACTTGTTGCTACTATTTTTTTGCGCATATTATTATTGCCTTTTGCATAGTTAATTTTGTAATAATGAATAGTTGTTAACTGAAAGAATTAATGAGGAGGATTTACATGATTAACATAAAAAATTTATGTTTTACATATACAAATTCAAAACCCTATATACTAGATAAGGTTAATCTTAAAATTGAAAAAGGCAGCTACGTCTCAATACTAGGTGAAAATGGTAGTGCAAAGAGCACTTTAATTAAATTAATATTAAATTTATTAAAACCTAATAGTGGTCAAATCATTATATTTACTTCTAAAATCGCATATGTAGCGCAAAAGGTTGAAAATTTTAATGCTCAGTTTCCTATAACAGTTTATGAGATGCTAAATTGTCACAGGAAAGTATTAAAGCTTAAAGATAAAAGTTTAATTTTAAAAAGTCTACAAGCTGTAGGTATGGAAAATCATACTCATACGCTTATTGGAAATCTTTCTGGAGGTCAGCAACAAAAAATCTTTATTGCTAGAAGTTTAATTGGTGACCCTGATCTATTAATTTTAGATGAGCCTTCTACTGGTATAGACATTCAAAGTATGGAAGATATATATAGAATTATTAAAGGCTTAAATAAAAACTTAGGTATTACGGTTGTTTCTGTAGAACATAATTTAAAAGCTGCATTAGATAATTCAACTGATATTTTTGAAATGGGTAATGGTAGTGGAATACTTTATAATATACAAAATTATAAAAATAAATTAAATGAAGAAAGGGGGTAGCATTACTTTATGTTTGAATATGGTTTTATGCAAAATGCTTTAATTGCATCAGTTTTAATTTCTATTTTGTTCCCAATTGTAGGAGTTTTTCTTGTATTAAAAAGGTATTCCATGATGGGAGATACTATGTCGCACGCTTCCTTCGCTGGGGTGGCTATTGGATTAGTTCTTGGATATAACCCTATAATTTGTGCTTTTGTTTTTACAGCTCTATGCGGTTTATCCATTGAATTTTTAAGAGATTATTATAAAAAATATGCAGAATTGATTTTGGCAATTTTACTTACATTTAGTGTAGGTGTTGGTATAACTTTAGTAAGTACAGGTAAAGCAGGTGCCAATGTTAATTCTTATTTATTTGGAAGCATACTGACTGTTACAAAAAACGATTTATACATAATGCTTGTACTTAGTATTATTTCTATAGTAACTCTACTTTCTTTATATAATCAATTATTATATATTACCTTCGATGAAGAAGGTGCTAAGGTTTCTGGTGTAAAAGTTAAGGTGATCAACTATGTTTTTGCGCTACTCGTAGGAGCTACTATTTCAGCATCGCTAAGAATACTTGGTATACTCGTTATGTCCTCTATGATAGCGTTACCTGTAGCAACATCACTGCAGCTAAATAAAGGTTTTAAGCATACCCTACTTTACTCGATAATGTTCGGCTTTATTGACATAATTTTAGGACTTCTTATATCTTACTACATAAACTGTGCCCCTGGGGGAACTATAGCTCTGACTTCTGTCTTTGTCTTAGTACTTGTAATCGGCAGCAAAAAAGCATTCTCTAGAGTTTAATTATCATTTTCGATGCTGTAATATTAAATATCAGTCGAAAATTCAGATGAAATGGAGGAATTCATTATGATACAAGCTATAAATTCAAGAAAATCCATAAGAAATTATAAAGATAAAAAAATGTCCGTGGAACATTTGCAAAAGATTAAAACTATTATAAATGATGCTAAACCTTTGTTTGACAATATACCTATGGAAGTATTACTAATTGAAGATGGTGAAAAAATTACGGATACATTTAAGGGTCTTATTTCTAAATATACAAAAGTTAAAGCTCCGCATTATTTAGCCTTTACTTCTGAAATTAAGGAAGGTCATTTGGAGAATATAGGCTTCATTGGTGAGGAAATAGTTCTTAAGCTAACAGATCTTGGAATTGGAACTTGTTGGTTAGGAAGTGCAATTAAACAGGACTTATTTAAAACAATATTCAACGTAAAAGATAAACAAAGTTATATAATTTTAGTTGCTTTTGGGTACCCAGTTTCTCAATTAAAACCAGTCGTAAATAGAAAGAGGTTTGATAAAAGCAAACTAGTTACTGGTGCTTATGAAAATCAATATGAAACTATAATACAATCACTTGTTGATGCCCCCTCTGCAATTAACTCTCAACCTTGGAAATTATCAATTAACAATAATAAATTTGACTTATATCTAGAAAATAGAAATATTTTAACTAAAAAGATGCTTAAAGACACTAACCGTATAGATATGGGCATAGGGCTTAGTCATTTATATAATTCGGCAATTGAACTAGGCTATAATGTCGAACTAAAGCAAAGTTGTCATGACGTAGGCAACTCCCTTTATATTACTAGTGCCATATTAAATAAATCTTAATTAATATATTTACATTTTCAAGTTCAAAAAAGTCAAAATGACTAGAGTTCAAGTAAATTCCAAAGCTTTGTTTGGAATTTACCTTGACTTGAATAATGAGGTAATTTAATAAATTACTAGCGATGG
>DAVZGU010000052.1:0-8445 GCA_052274215.1 Clostridium sp.
TTTCACCAGCGGATAGTGATTGAATACCAGTTTGGGCATTGGTAACTTTTAATATTAACTTATTAATCTTAGCCTCACCCTTCCAATAATCAGGGTTTTTCTCAAAATCAGCTTCTTGACCTGCTTTATATGATTTTAAAATATATGGACCACTACCCATTGGTTTTAAGAATGTTTTTTTTAATTTATCTATATTACCCTTTTCAAATGTATAATAACTCTTACACATAATTCCATAAATAAAATCAGAACTTAGCGCTGGTGCTTTAACATCTGTTAATGTAAATGAAATTGTATTTTCATCTATAACCTTTATGCCTTTAACCGTTTTAGCATCACCTTTATTGTATTCCTTATACCCAACCAATTTATCTACAGCGTCTGTTCTCGGTCCGTCATACTTTGGGTCACAAATAGCTGTATAAGTAAATTCCACGTCCTTTGCAGTTAATTCTTCTCCATTGCTAAATTTAATGCCTTTGTTTAAATGGAAGGTATAGGTTTTGCTATCCTTTGAAATCTCCCATTTCTTAGCTACTTTTTCTACAGGATTTCCTTTCGCATCATTTGTCAATAACCCTTCAAAAACTAATTGAGCAACATAACCATCATCTACTGAACTTTCATAAATAGGATTAAATTTTCCTTCTGGTGCTGTAAATCCAATAATTAAAGTATCTTTTCTGTTTTTTGCTGTTTGTGTCACTTTTTCTGGATTTGAAGCTGCTATAACTTCTGCTCCTTTTAAATCCTTCGCTGCTCTCCCAACATCACTTTTACCGCAACCCGATAATACTAGAGTCATTGACATTGCTAAACTTAAACATACAGCAATTCTTCTTTTCATTGCTTTCCCCCCTTTTTATTTTATAAACGCTTTGAAAATTTTGATATAACTTAATGAATATCATTAAATTATCACTGCCATTGCTGTAATCTTAGCGACTAAATAAATATTGTTAAGCTAATGGACTTTAATTTCGCTATCACTATAATTATATGATTCATAAGTATTTTAATATTACACTTTATCAACTTAAAGTCTATATGCATCTTTAACATAAAAAAAGACTCACAATTATTTTTAAAAATTGTGAGTCTTTTTTTATGAATATATTCCGGACATTAAAAAAATCGCCTTTCGGCGACAGTCAAATAATTTTTATTTTTTATGTGAAGCTAAAAGTGGATTATTAATTTTCTTTTGTTTAGCTAAACTAATTTGGTATTCTATCAACTTATTTTGTGAATCAATTATTTTATACTTATAAGATTGAAGCTTAAATCTCATTTCTTTATTTTCTGTCTTTGTTCTTCTATTTTCTTCACTATAACTTTTACTAGTCTCTTGCATCACATCTAATTGTTGTTGCATCTCTATATTTTCTTGCTCTAAGGTTTTTACATATTCAGTTTTTTCTGTATTTTTACACTTACTAAGTAATTCTTGGTTATAGTCTTCCAAATGATTTAACTGTTTTTTTAAACCTTCTAATTGTTCAGTCAATTCATTATCATGTTTTTCTAAAGATTCGCCCTTACTCGAAAGTTCCTTGCAAAGTGACTTACTTTTAAACATATCATCACCTAAATTTAAAGCAGTTAAAATTGCTGCTGAGGAAGTGCTAAGCTTTTCATTATTGCCCATTATATTTTTTATCTTTTTATCAACATAACTAGCTACCATATGTAAATATTCTTCTCTTTCATCACCTTTTAAATTATATTCAACACCATTTATCTTTATTGTTACAACGTTCATCTAAAACACCCTCTTAGACAGATTAGTTAAACTTATTGTACCACAATACAACTTTTAATAAAACCAATTTTTTCAAATTATGCATACAAATAAAACAATTAATATAATGTCCACTTATTTTTTGAGATTGCATGAAGTAATAAAACCCCCTTATTTCTAAGGGAGTTTTAATTTATTTTCATTATCTAAGCTGCGCACCTAATTTATGCTCTAGAGATCTTAATATTTTTTCATGCACCTTGTTTACCTCTTCATCTGTTAATGTCTTGTCCGAGCGTCTATATACTATAGCATAGGCTATACTTTTCTTTCCTTCTGCTATTTGTTTGCCCTTATACACGTCAAATAACTTAACACTTTCTAGAATATTTCCACCTTGCTTTACAATTATATCATCAATGTCTTGAACTAGAACCCTCTCATCAACTATAAGTGCAATATCCCTTGTTACAGCTGGAAATTTTGGAAGTGCTTTATATTTCTTATTTAAGTCAGCATATTTATATAACATATCTAAGTTTAATTCTGCTATATAACATCTTGGCTGCACTTCATAGTTCTCCGAAACACTCGGATGAATTTCTCCAACCACACCTATAAATTCTCTCTTTACATATAGGTTTGATGTTTTTCCTGGGTGATAAGTTGGATTTTCACTTTCTCTTTTAAATGATGTATTTTTTATTCCCAAAATATCTAATACATTTTCCACTACACCTTTTAAATCCAAATAATCAGCATTTCCATACATTCCTATAGTTAATATATTTCTTTCCTCTGGAAGCTTATCTGCATCTTCATTTGGTATATACACCTTACCTATTTCGAATAACCTAGCTTCTTCATTATTCCTTGAATAATTCCTTGATAAACATTCCATCATAGATGCTATAGTTGTAGTTCTCATTATACTATAATCTTCTCCTAAAGGATTTTTTATAGTAACTACTTTTCTTAATTCACTATCGCTAGGAACTAAAATTTTATTGAATATTTTAGGACTTACAAAAGAATAACTTATGGATTGATTAAGTGCACTGCCAATTAAAGAAAGCACTACTTTATCTTCTAATTTTTGCTTTTCACTTTTTCCACTCCTTGAGGTTTCACACTTAGGCATAGTTGATGGTATATTATCATACCCATACATTCTAGCTATTTCCTCTGCGACGTCTTCTCTAATGTTAATATCAGACCTAAACGTAGGTACATGTACAACTAAAAAATCACCTGTTATTTCTGTAGCAAGTTCTAATCTATCAAGGTATATTTTCATATTGGGCATAGATATATTAGTTCCTAAAAATTTATTAATCCAATTTGCATCTACTTCTAAAGTATGAGATTTAATTTTACTCGGATATACCTCAGTGCATCCCTCCATTATTTCACCCGCACCTAATTCTTCTATTAAATGACAAGCTCTATCCATTGCCATTTCAGCCATATTAGGATCTAAATCTTTTTCAAACTTAGAAGACGCATCAGTTCTTAAAGATAATTTCTTAGAAGCGAGTCTTATATTAACCCCATTAAAGTTTGCACTCTCAATTATTATGCTTGTGCTGTCTTCTTTAATTTCTGAATTTAAGCCTCCCATAAGGCCTGCAATGGCTATAGTTCTATCTCCATCTTTAATAGTTAAAATGCTTTCATCTAGCTCTCTTTCTATCTCATCCAATGTAATAAATTTTTCTCCGTTACTTGCTCTTTCTATCACTATATCATTAGTCGTAATTTGCCTAGCATCAAATGCATGCATAGGTTGACCAAGCTCTACCATAACAAAGTTTGTAATATCCACTATATTATTTATAGGTCTAATTTCTGCTTCTATAAGTCTTTCTTGCATCCATTGTGGAGAAGGCTCAATTTTTACATTTTTTATACCCTTTAACATATATCTTCTGCAAAGTTCATCATTAATATGAACCTTATAAATGTCTTCCACATTATCCTTGCAGGTAGCTTTATAATCAAGCGCTGGTTTTCTATACTGCGTGCCTAAAGTTGCAGCCGTTTCTCTAGCTATTCCTAGAATGCTTAAGCAATCTGCTCTGTTTGAAGTTATTTCAAAATCTATTAGTACACTTTGAAGATTTAATACTTCTTTTATGTCTTTTCCAATTGGGGTATCACTTGGAAGTATCATTAGTCCATCAACTGGTTCATCAACTGGTATTCCAAGTTCTTCCTCAGAGCAGAACATACCATTTGAAACTATTCCACGGAGTTTACCTTTTTTTATTTTTAATCCTCCATGTAGCGTTGATCCGTGAAGTGCTACTGGTACTATATCCTGTTCTTTCATATTAGTAGCTGCTGTAACGATTTGTGTTGGTTCGCCTAATCCTATGTTTACTTGACATATAACTAATTTTTCAGCATCCGGATGTTTTTCTATATTTATTATTTTTCCTGTAACTACCTTTTCAATTTCAGCACCTGATATAATAACCTCTTCTACTTTTGAACCAGACATAGTTAACTTATCTCCAAGCACCTTTGGTGAAATATCTATATCTACATAATCTTTAAGCCATTTAACTGGAACTTTCATTTTATATCCTCCTAGAATTTGTATAGTGTTAAATCATCTTCTTCAAAGCTGCACTCATCTTATGCGAAGCTGTATTATTAATTTATATTTTAGAATTGTTTTAAAAATCTCATGTCACTTTCATAAAGTGCTCTAATATCATCTATTCCGTATTTTAACATTGTAATTCTATCAAGGCCAAATCCGAAAGCAAATCCGCTGTAAACTTCTGGATCAATTCCACAGTTTCTTAAAACATCCGGATGAACCATGCCACAACCTAAAAGTTCTATCCAGCCGCTACCGCCGCAAACCTTGCAACCTTTACCATTGCACACAAAACAAGTGGCATCCATCTCAGCTGATGGTTCTGTAAACGGAAAATGATGTGGTCTAAACTTTGTTTCCATTTCATCTCCGAACATCTTTTGCGTAAACAATTCTAGCGTCCCTTTTAAATCAGCAAAAGTAATTCCCTTATCTACTATAAGCCCTTCAATTTGATAAAATATTGGCGAATGAGTAGCATCTGCTGCATCCGATCTATAAACTTTACCTGGCGCTATCATTTTTATAGGCGGTTTCTGAAGTTCCATAGTTCTTATTTGTATTGGTGAAGTTTGGGTTCTTAAAACTATACTATCATTTATGTAAAAAGTATCTTGTTCACCTCTTGCCGGATGATTTTTAGGTATGTTTAATGCCTCAAAGTTATAATAATCCCTTTCTACCTCAGGGCCCTCTTCAATAACAAATCCCATAGATAAAAATATTTCATTAACTTTTTCAAGTGTTAACTCCAACGGATGTCTTTTACCTACTGTTTGTTTTTTCCCTGGCATAGATATATCTATAACTTCGCTTTTTAGCTTCATTTCTTTTTCATTGTTTTTTAATATATCTGAGGCTTTATCTATAAGCGTCTCTATGTCCTCTCTAACTTTATTTGCTAATTTACCAACAATTGGTCTTTCTTCATTAGATAACTGTCCCATGCCTCTTAATATTTGTGTCAATTCACCTTTTTTGCCCAAATATTTAACTCTGATATTTTCTAATTCTGTTTTAATAGCAGCTCCTTCTAATTCTTCTAAAACTGCAGCCTTTATCGTTTCTAACTTTTCTTTCATAATGAATGCTCCTCTCCTATTTTGATAATTCTTTATAAAACAAAAAAAACCATCCCTAATGAAGGGACGGAAAATCCGCGTTACCACCCTAATTGACTGAAAACAGTCCTCTTAGATAAATTTATCGATTCTACCCGCTAGCGGCTACTTTTTTTCACCATTAGAACTCTGGAGTGAACTTGGATATAAAATTTTCTTAATGAAGCTCTCAGTCTAAGGCTTCTTATCCCTGTAAGTATTTTTATATTTACTTTCTCCGTCACAGTTTATTATTAATTTATGGAAGTATACAAAATATTATAACCACAACTACAAAAAAATTCAACTATAAATTTAAAAATCATATATTATTTTTCTGTCTTACGACTTCATACATCATAATTGATGCAGCTACAGCTGCATTTAAAGATTCTGCACCACCAGGCATTGGAATTTTAATTTTCAAATCACATATCTCGTAAACTTCGTCGCTTATTCCATTTCCTTCATTTCCAACTGATATAATAACTTTCTCTCTAAGATCTACATCATAGAAGTTTTTATCAGTATCCAATGAACTAGTAACTAGCTTAAATCCAGCACTTCTAAGTTTTTGCACCACTGATAAATCACTATCGTAAATAACGGGTATTTTAAAAATAGAACCCATTGTGGATCTTAAAGTTTTTTCATTATAAATATCTACAGTTCCTTTTGTAATTATAACTCCTAGTGCTCCCGCCGCATGAGCAGTTCTAATTATAGTTCCCATATTGCCTGGGTCTTGAATTTTATCAGCTAACATATAGAAGCCATGATCATATTTAATCTCTACCGGTTTATTTCTAACTGTAGCAATAATACCTTGCGGATTATCCGTATCGCAAATACTTTTAAATAAACTGTCACTAACACTATAAACTTTAGTATTCTTCTGTAGCTTGTTTTTCATACAAGAGTTTTCATATTTTGAGTCTCCTCTAGCACTTATAAAAATGTGCACCACTTCAAAACCAGAATCTATTGCTTCTTCTACAAATCTGAAACCTTCAACTAAAAACATATTACTGTCTTTTCTATATTTCTTTTCTTTTAACTTTTTGATATCTTTAATCAATAAATTATCCTTACTTTGAATATGTTCCAAACTGAATGCTCCTTATTTAACTAGATTTTCCAACTTGTTTAATTCTTCAATATTACCTATGGCAACAATAATATCACCCGGTTCAACAATATTATCAGCTGACGGAGCAACATCAATATCATTGTTTCTTTTTATAGCCATTACATTTATACCATATTGAGCTCTTATATTTAATTCTCCCAAGGTTTTATTATGCCATTCTTCAGGACTAATAACTTCAGCTATACTATAATCAGGAGATAATTCAATATAATCTAATATATTTGATGATACCAAATTATGAGCAACTCGTACACCCATATCTCGTTCTGGAAAAACTACTCTATCTGCACCTATTTTATATAATACTTTAGCATGCAGTGCATTAGTCGCTTTTGTTATCACATATTTTACTCCTAATTCTTTAACTAAGAGTGTTGCCAAAATACTAGATTGGATATTAGAACCTATACTAATAACTGCACAATCAAAATTACGAATTCCAAGGGCTCTTAAGCTATTTTCATCATTCGCATCAGCTTGAACTGCATGAGTTACATTATCGGAAATATTTTGAACTACATCTTCATCAAAATCAACTGCTAATACATCATTTCCCAAAGAATATAATGTTTCAGCAACGGACTCTCCAAATCTTCCGAGACCTATAACAATAAACTGTTTTTTACTCATTAACCCCACCCCTATCCAATTAAAATTTTGCCTTCTGGGTATTTTACATTTCCCGATTTACCTTTTTTATTTTTGGCTAATGCTAGTATTATAGTAAGTGGTCCAACTCTCCCCGCATACATGGTAAGTAATATTATTACCTTTCCTACAAATGTTAATTTTGTAGTTAAGCCGAGTGTTAAACCAACTGTAGCAAATGCTGAAGTAGCCTCATACAAAAAGTATTCAAAAGGAATATTCGGTTGCTCTGTAATAGATAATATCATAGTAACTGATATAACAATCGTTAGGGAAATAAGAGATACTGCAAATGCTTTATACACAACTTCTTTGCTTATGCGCTTTTGAAATATTTCAGTATCTTCCCGTCCACGAACTACAGACACTATAGTCATAAAAATCACAATGGCAGTAGTCGTTTTTATTCCGCCCGCCGTTGATCCAGGCGATCCTCCAATAAACATTAAAATTATCGTTAAAAACTTTCCCGCTGTGGTCATTTTATCGAGTGATATAGAATTAAACCCAGCTGTTCTTGGAGAAACTGATGCAAAAACTGAAGATAAAAACTTACCCTTAATAGACATTCCTTGCATAGTGTCAGCATTATTCATCTCAAAAATATACATAAGTATTGCCCCAGAAACAACCAATACTATCGTCGAATAAATAACTATTCTAGAATGGAGTGACAATCTTTTTGTTCCCTTGCAATTATAAATTTCTACCCAAACATAAAATCCTACCCCGCCTATTATTATTAATGCTGCAATCGTCAATATTATTACAGAATTATTAGCATAAGCCGTAACACTATTAAAGTTTCCCATCAAATCAAACCCAGCATTGCAGAACGCAGACACCGAATGGAACACACTATAATAAACACCTTTGGCAATTCCAAATTGAGGAATAAATTGTGTTGAGAATAACACCGCACCTGTTATCTGAATACAAATTGTAAATTTCAATACATATTTGACCATTTTCACTAAGCCTTGTAATGAATTTACATTCATAGCTTCCTGCATAACTAGTCTTTCCTTTAATGTTATTCTTTTACCTAAAACTAAAAAAACTAAAGTGGCTACAGACATAAATCCAAGTCCACCTATTTCTATAAGTAACATTATCACTGTTTTACCAAAATATGTCCAATACGTTCCCGTGTCTACTACGGGCGTGAAGAGGTGGCCCATGCCTCAGCGCAGACCTA
>DAVZGU010000053.1:0-3779 GCA_052274215.1 Clostridium sp.
AATAAAAACACTTAAAACTATGCCACAGGATGCAGATGTAGAAGTCATAGCGGCGTGTGCTGGTGGTAATTATGGCGGTGATGTTTGCGATGTTGAATTTAATAATGAAGGAATTGTAGAAATAGTTGGGTGATTCGCAATAGTAAAGAGCTTAGAGATAGGCTCTTTTTATATGCAAAAAAATCAAGGAGGGTGAGGCATGAATGAAAAAGAAATATTTAATACTACCGTAGCATTAATTGGAGGCTTTTTAACCTACATTCTAGGTGGATGGGACACTTGTTTAATAGTCCTGGTATCATTTATAGTTTTAGACTATATGACTGGTGTTTGGGGGGCTTTCATACAAAAGAAAGTTTCTAGTGACACAGGAAGAAGAGGGATATTAAAGAAGGCAACTATACTAATTGTTTTAATAGTAGCAGTATTGCTGGACAGGCTTATAAATAATGGCACATGGGTGTTTAGGACACTTGTGTGCTATTTCTATATAGCGAATGAGGGTATAAGTTTACTGGAAAATGCGGTCAAAATAGGCGTTCCAGTACCTAAAAAATTATTAGATACATTGGAACAATTAAAAAAATAAGAGGAGGAATTTTATTATGAAAGGTATAGATATAAGTAATTATCAAGGAAACGTAAATTTTGCAGAGGTTAAAGCAAGCGGTGTAGAGATCGTAATATTAAAAAGTACAGAAGGCAGGACATGGAAGGATGATAAATTTAGCACATACTATGCTAATGCAGTTTCGGCAGGATTAAAAGTTGGAGTTTATCACTACCTCAGAAATAATTCAAGTGAAGACGAGATTGCCAATTTTTTAAGTGTAGTAGAAAATAGAAAGTTTGATTGTAAAGTAGCAATAGACATGGAAGAAGACTTTGGCAGCGTATCTCAAAATAGTAAAAGAGTAAGAGGCTTTGCAGATATATTAATTTCTAAAGGGTATGAAGTATGTATTTATTCAGGGGAGTATTTTTATAGAGATAGATTGGATAACTCGGTGAAAGACCTTGCCGTTTGGATAGCTCACTATGGAGTATCTAAACCTGATGTATCAAACTACGCAGGACATCAATATTCTGAAACAGGCCGTGTAACTGGGGTAAATGGAAATGTAGACATGAATAATTTTACAGATGGTATACTAGCAAAAGGATGTCCAAACAATGGAAATATTACTCCACCTTGTAATAATACATATGGAGAAATCACAGCATCAACACTAAATGTCAGAAAATCAAGTAATGTAAATTCCGAAATTATAGGAACACTCAAAAAAGGTGAAAAAGTTAGAATAGATGAGAGACAAGGGGACTGGTATTCAATATTTTATGGTTCACATGGAGGTTTTATAAGTGCAGACTATGTCTGTGTTAACGGTTCTGCTCCTGCTAAGACTATAGTAAACCCTTCAATTCCTAAAACAGGAATAGTTACTACAAACACATTAAATGTGCGAAGTGGTGCAGGTACAGGCTATGCAATAATCGGACAATTAAATCAAGGTGATAGAGTTCAAATTGCAAGAAAGGTAGGAAACTTTTATGAAACTTATTTTGGTGACCATGGCGGTTGGGTTTCTGCTGATTATATAAAATAATAATAAAATTAAAAGGTATCTTAACAGGTACCTTTTTGTATTAAAAAAATAAATTCTTGGAGGAATGTAAAATGCAAAATTTATTAAATGTAGGTACAATCTTAGGTGCAACTTTTGGGGTAGGAGCTGCAGTATTATTTTTAATGCCCTTTTTAAAAAAGAAAAATATAAAAGTAGATGAAGTAATAAAAAAAATAGATGCAGTCCTTGATGGAACAGATGCGATTATTACAGTCGCAGATAAAATCTTGCCAGTTAATCCTATAGTAGATATTTTAAAAGTAGTAGAAAAATATGCTCACATAGGAGTTCATCAAGCGGAACAATTGTTTATCGCTAGTAAATTAGGTGAGGATGAAAGATACGTTAAATCTAAAGAGACTATATATGCTGCACTAAAATTATTAAATATAAAAGTTACACCAGGCATTGAAAAAATAGTAGACGGAGCGATTGAGGCGGAGGTTTTAGCTTTGGGCCATAAAGATTTAACAGAGGCAGAAAAACAAGCACAGTTGCAACAAGTCCAAGCACAAGCAACTCAATTACAAACCGAAAATGCACAGTTAAAACAGACTATAACAACTATACAAGGGGCTGTACAAGTAGCCCAATAATAATTTAAAGCCACAGGTTAGGAGTAAAATCCTAGTTTGTGGCTTTTTTCATTTTCTAGTTATTTTTTCTTTATTCATTAATTATTTTATGAATAAGACCCGTTGAACAATCATACATTTCAGCCAGTTCCTTAATTGTTTTATTTTGAATTCTATACATCTTAATCATAGTTGTGTCGCTTTCAGTAAAACGTGACTTCCTACCCGCACCACGCGCATTATGCTTTTCAGACTTATTTTTTAATTCATCCCTTAACCTTTTATTTTCTTTTTCCAATTCTTCAATTCTTGTATTCATATATAGCACCTTGCTTTCATAAATTAATTTATGAATATAGTATACCATGTACTGGTCTTCATTTCAATAATTAATTTATGAATTCAAGAACTATCTTTATTCAATTACATTCATAAATTAATTTATGAAGGAGCAACAGAGCTTGCACCAGTAAAACGTCAGCACAATAATTTAAAATATATTATGCATTTCACTTGACACGTGTAAAGTAAAGTGTTATAATAAGTATAGAAAGGAAGTGAGGAAATGAAGGAAACTAAACAAAAAGTAAAAGAGCTAATCGAACTACTGGACATAGTCGAAAAGCTCACAATTAAGTTAATATCCTTAGTAGGTTGGATTTACATACTACTAAAAATATTGAAGTAACACTAAAGGGGTTAGGATAAAAACTAACTCCTTACCAAATAATAATAACAAAGGTTTCCTTCAAAAGCAATATGAAAAATAATTTATACTTCAAATTAACATTAAAGGTTTTATCTTTAATTGGATTGATTGCATTCTTATACTTAGCAGTAAAGGCGGTAATTCTAAAATAAGAGAGAGGTGTCATATGTACAATTTCAGCTCAAAAGAAGAATTAGTTAAATTTTTAGCTTCGGAGGTTTTAACTACCTTTGAAGCTAGAGAAATAATGGGTTGCTCAAGACAATACTTAAGCCAGTTAGTAAGTGAAAAAAAGTTAATACCCATTAAGGTATTAAGTAGAGAAAGTTTATTCTTTAAAGAGGATATAGAGGCTTTTAAAAATAGAAAATAAAAAAAATTTATTTAATAACAAAATAAAAAGTATGTTTAATCACTATTTTATGAGACTTTGAAAACGGGGATCTATTTATATTATCATGAACTTTATCAAATAATTTTAAGCCTGGGGTTAGCGAAATCTAGTTCAGGCTTTTTCTGTTTTTTCTATGTTTGTATAAGTAAGTGTAGTATGGCAATAATTTATATGAAAAGTAAAATAAGTAATTGCATGTATAAAATCCAGTGCTATTGTTGTAGCATTGGATTTTATTTTTTAGAATTTTTTAATTTGAAATGAGTATTTGATTTAATATAAAGGGATTTACATTTTCTTATAGAAGTTACCTATATATATGTGGAGGTAGTATGATTATGGATAATTTATATGAATTTGATACAAATCTATTGAAAACTTTACCTAAAGTTGATAAGAATACATTAACTAAATCACTTGGATTTTACCCGTCAGCTCCAATAACTGTAGTAGATAAAGAATCCGAAAGAAGA
>DAVZGU010000053.1:3879-8440 GCA_052274215.1 Clostridium sp.
TGGATTTTACCCGTCAGCTCCAATAACTGTAGTAGATAAAGAATCCGAAAGAAGATTACAAAGCATTGAACAAAAAAGAAAAGAAGAGGAAGAGAGAGAGAAGCTGAGTTTAAAACTTGTTGGACTTATAAATTCCATAGAATTTGGTAATAACGTAGAAGAATGCAATTTGCTTTTAATCAAAAAGGAGCTTGAATACATTAAAGAAAACTCAAATAATTTGCAAAGCGACTTTATTTCAGCAGCAAAACAAAACCTATTGGACAAAGGCGTAGAGTATACTATCATATTTATTTTACAAGCACTTAAAACTATATTTTTAACACCTTAATTTTAAAGGAAAACGTTACTCCTTACAATTTCAGTAAAATGATGAAGCTCTGAGGGATGCCTTGGAGCTTTTTTTATTTTACTGAAAGTATTTTCAAATAGTACAATGATTTCGCGTATATCTATTTACTTTATTCCTAGGTTGTGGTATATTATATATAGTGGAAGGGAGGTAATACCAATGAACCATAAAGGAATAAAATTCACAAAAATAGAATTTCAAATGTACATGGAGAATTGCATAATGAAAGACGAAAAGGGATTGGGTCTTGTAATACAAGACCCAAGCCCAGAAGGACTAATTAGCTTCATAAAGCAAATAAGAAAAGCTAAATAGTAAAACACTTTGGAAAGCCAGGTACGAACTGGCTTTCCTTATATAAATTATAATATGAAGGGCGGTTTTAGTCAAATGAAATTTGAAGATTTACCACCGGACACAATAGTTACTGATGAAATGTTAGAACTAATAGAAGAGGAATATATTATAGTTGTGGCTCACCCAGGTAAGTCAATTGAGGCAATAACATATAAGGGCGACTCAAATATCGAGGCATACAGGCAATATAAAGCCATTAAGCATAAAGACAAGTTAATAGCCAAAGCACTGGTTACATGCTCATGCGTAGCTCGAAAATTATATGGCATCGACTTCGTAATGGGATACGAAATAATACAAAAACTTTAGGAGGCACAGCATGGAACGTGATGAACTTGTAAAACTTATTAAGGAAAGCACAATGGACACCTCAGAGGTTGTTGAATACCTTGGCATATCCAAACAACGCCTTTCGGGTATGAATAACACAGGAAAACTTGTAGCAGTAAAGAAGGGAATTTATTTAAAAGCTGATGTTGAGGCTAGAAAAGAAAAACAGGGAGCTCTTAGGGAAAAGTATTATAAAAGATAATATCCTTACATAAAGCCTAGGCTAGAAGTGCTGGTCCAGGGCTTTTTTTATTTTTTGCTAGTATTTTTAAGACCTATTAAAACAAATTTAGACATAAAAGGCAAATATAAATTGTATGATTATGGTTGATATGGTATGATTCTATAGGAATTTTAAATATAGGGGGATTAATTAATGAAAGATATTTTTAAATACATACCAGGGTTTAGGTCGAATTTCAAATGGAAAATTGCATGTGCGCTAATATATTATGCTATTTGTATATATTTACTTCCGGCTAGTTTTATTGGAGGTATCGCGTGTCTTGCAATTCCTTTTGTATTCTTTGCTATAAAGGATAATTCTAAAGCAAAGAAAAATGCTAAGTTTCCAGCATTCACAAAAACTGTTGAAACACGTACACCTATTATGCTTACAAAAAAACTTACAGTAGTAATTGGAATATATATGGCGGTATTACTTAGTCTTGGTGCGTATTCAGCTTCAATTCAATCTAAAAAGGATGCTTTTAAACAAAAAGTCTTAGCTAATGTAGAAGCTGAAAGGGATGCGGACGCAGCTTTCTTAGCTGCGGAAGATAAAAGACTTGCAGATATTAAAGCCACAGAAGATAAAAGACTTGCAGATATTAAAGACATAGAAGATAAAAAAAATTCTGATGCTAAAGCTAAGGTTGATGCTCAAAAAAAGGCCCAAGCTGATAAGATAGGTTACGATACAGGAATAACTTATGACCAATTAGCTAGAAATCCAAATGATCATATTGCCGAAAAAGTTAAATTTACAGGGAAAGTAATACAAGTTATGGAACAGGATTCACAAGTGCAATTAAGAATGGCAGTGGATGATAATTATGATAATATCTTATTAGCATCATATGACTCAAGTATAATGTCTTCAAGAGTATTACAAAATGATAATATTACTATCAAGGGAATGTCAACAGGTGTCATTACTTACAAGTCTACTATGGGTGGTGATATTACTATACCCTCAGTAACGGCAGATTCAATTAAATAAGATGGCTAATAACTACCTAAAATTCACAAAAGGCATTGGAATTAATCCAGCGCCTTTTTCTTTTTTTGATTGTTTATTACAAAATAAAAGTTATTTATCATTCTCATTTGTTCTTAAATATTCTTTTAAAAGTTCGGCAATAATTTCATTTGCGTTACGATCTTCTTTAATAGCTCTAATCTTAGTTTTCTTCAATAATTCTTCATCTATACATAAAGTAAATTTTTTAATTGCCATTGTCAATCACCTCTTAAATATATTATATACAAAAGACGTCTAAACATCAAGAAATATATTGACACTTCCAGACGTCTATGTTATATTTTTAATAGAAGGTTAGACGTTTAGAAGTTTAAACAAGGGGGAAGCTAAGATGGTAAAGAGGAAATATGCCAAAGAATTTACAGTATATCAAATAAATCAATTCGATATAAATTTCAAGAAAGTAATGAAAGAAAGACTAATGGGCTTTTATACTTACTTAATGTATCATGCAGAAAATGAAAAACAAATAAAAATGAGCATAGACGAGATATCAGGAAGATGGAATAACAAGCATAAGAAGAAGGCTAACAAAGAGAAATGTGTTTGTAGAGCTACAATCTACAACTGGATAAAGAAGCTAGAAGAAGTAAATTTATTATGCATAGATGAAGATTCAGCAGACACTTTCATATACACAATAATTTATGAAGAATTTTTTTTAGATAAGAAATTAGACAAGAAATTAGATGATGAAAAATCAACTCCAATCGTTGAAAATACAGAGGTTTGCATTGATGAAAGTTGCGATAATACTAAAAGTTTAAAAGAGATTATAGATATAGATTCTAATACTGCTATCACAGTTCCACCGGTAGCTCCTATAGCTTCATCATTAACAAAATTAAATTTTAAGAAGTATTCTCAAAAGTGTACTTGGGATTATGCCATTACAGTTATGAATAATGTATTCACTGATTTAAAGGTTAAGAGTAGCTTTATTAAAGGGCTAGTAATAGACAAAATAGAAAAGTATTACGCTAATATATCCAAGTGTGGAGCAATCACTTACATAGCTAAATTAGTTATTCAGGTACAAGCTCAGTGCAAAAAGAATTTCAAGGAAAAGTGTTTATATAATTCTAGCGGCAAAGTAAGTGCATTCTGCGATTATCCGCAAAGGAAGTATGATTTTAATGAATTAGAACATCAACTAGTTTTTGGGATAAAAAGCAAATCATTGTATTTATAGATTAGATAAAATACATAATGAAATAGAAAGAAGATGTAATAAGTAAAAAAGTAAATTATATAGGAGTATTTAGGAAGTACAAGAATCAGACAATAAATTAAATGGGGGTTTTAATAATGAATAAAAAAAATACAATTATAGACGTGGGTAATTATCTGATAAAGTATATTGGTGAGAATAAAGGCAGTTTTAGCGCTAAATACACTACAGATTATCAAAGTTATCCAGATAGTTTTCAAAGGATAGAGATAGATGGATTTGCAACATATTTAACCATTGGAGAGCTTAGCAAGGAATATGATAAAACTAACAAAGAAAACTTTATACCTCAACTTATGTATGCTATATGCAAAGCAAATACTGGTGACATTATAAAGACTAATTTATGTTTAATGCTACCTATAATGCAGATGGCCAGTAAACAAAAATTAATAGACATAGTAAATAAAAATAAGCATACAAAATTAAAGTTTAACGGTGTAGATAAAGAGATTTTTATAGAGGACACGTTAATACTACCTGAGGGTTATAGTAGCTATTTCAGCCTTAGTAAAGAGCAGAAGGCTGGGGATATTTGCATAATAGATTGTGGCAGCAGAACAATAAATTTATCTATTCTTGAAAACGGGAAAGTGGTTAAGCTTCAAACAATCAAGCTTGGAAGCTATGACCTATATACTAAAATTAAAAATATAGAGAATAAGGATTATAGCGAGGAAGATATACAAAGGCTTATAGATAATAAGATAATCACAGTAGAAGAAAAAGAATATGCTTTGTTTTTAAGCAATATATTAAACTCTATAAAACCTTATGCCAATCTTAATACCTATAAAGTTTACTGGACTGGTGGTACAAGCTTAATGTTAAAAGACCATATAAAGCAATTACCTTTAAAGGCAAGTTTTGTATTAGATAATGCAAGCACAAGTAATGCAGATGGAGCATTAGAGGCATGTAAGAAGGTGTGGAGCAATGGCGATAAGCAAAAATAGTGTGAGAGTTCAATTTACATTAAACACAGATAAACCTAAAGAAAATCAAATAGTAGAGTTTCTGGATGGAT
>DAVZGU010000054.1:0-8424 GCA_052274215.1 Clostridium sp.
GTAAAGAATAATATACAAATATTTTTTATATTTAATTCCACACATTTTTAAATTAAGATAAGAGTTAGGTGATATATTTATTTAGATTACGGAGTACCGCCAACAAAATGCGGATTTACAACGTTAAGTAATATAAAGATGAAAAACAGCAATCAATATTATTGTTATAGTATAAAAAAGAATTTATCAAAGTCTATGATAAGGTCGCCATTCAAATAAATATTGCTGTCTGATTGCTTTTCACACCTCTTTAAAATAGCTGCTACCTTTTTAAGAAAAATATTTATATTAAATGGTTTGGTAATATAATCATCTGCTCCGAGTTCAAATCCCACCATTACATCACTTTCCATATCACAGGCTGATATAAATACAATCGGTAATCGCGTATTGCTTTTATCTTTTTACAAAGATCAAATCCATTGCCATCGGGTAAATTCACTCTAAAACAATAAGGTTAAAATTTTCTACTCTTATACTTTCAATAGCAGAAGCAGCATTATATACTGGAACAGCTCGATAATTATCTAATTCTAAATTATAGGATACGCCGGATTTTAGCATAACATCATCTTCAACAACAAGTATTCGCTTCATATTTCCACTCCTTTGCTTTTGGTGTTCGTCTGGCATCTATAGGTTCCTTAGGAGACATAAGTGCCAACCATAAAATACAACTATGTCGTAACTTTTATATGTAATATTTTTATTATTTACCACACTCAGTAATAAACTTTTACAACCAATATCTAAATCGACAATTAAAGGCACTTTTAGTAACTGATTAATAGTGCTAAAAGCCTTTCATCTAACCTAAATTAGACTGCAAATAAACTTCTTTCTTTTGTTCTTCAGTAATTCCAATATATCTTAAAGTCTGTGATTTTGAAGAATGATTAAAAATATCCATTAATAATTCTAATGAAGATCCATTTTGATATGCATGATACCCAAAAGTTTTTCGAAGGGTATGAGTTCCTATTTCTCCAGATATAATCACTCCCTTTTGATTTCTTTCTACAAGTCCTATCATTTCAGCTGCATCGTTAAGAATTCTATATGCTCGCTGTCTTGTTATAGGCATATTTTTACCTTTTCTACTTTGAAACACATAATTACTCATATCCACATTAGGTAACTCTTTAATATAATTTTCAACAAGCTTTTTTACTATATCACCGATATAAAACTTCTTTGTTTTACCTGTTTTCTTTTCTGTAATAATTACATAGTCTTTTACAGTTTTAAAATTTGATTTTATTAAATCTTCTATCTTTAATTTCAAAATATCACTAATGCGCAGACCTACATTAATTCCAAATATGAAAAGTAATTCATTTCTTACTGATTGGCTCTTTAAAATAGAACGTATACTTTTTATTGTTTTTATCTCTCTAATCGGTTCAACACTATTCATTAAAATACCTCCAATACAATTATATACTAAGGTTACATAATATTATGTATAATACATATTTATGTAACATTCAATTTGATAAATATTTTTAAAACCCAGCAACCTATTGAAAACTGAAGAAAGTCAATGTTACACAACATACTTGTGTAACATTCACATTAAATTTATTATTAATTTTATAGTCAATTACTTTAATTTATTCTACTCACTTTAGCACTAGTAATGATACTGATACTACTCGGTCTATGATATAATTCACCTTTAGGAAATGTATGATAAGTAATGACTATTTTTGAATCTTTAGGAAAACTAGTATTTTCACTAAAATCAGTTTTTTCATTAATATCTACTTGTTTAACTTCTCCATCTTTTGTTAACCAACCAGTAACCAAATCATCCAATACCACAGTCTTAATATGGGGTCCCACCAACAATCCCACAAAACCCCGTCTAATAAATTACATGGATAGAATATTAAGTTTTTATTGTAGATTTACAAAATATATTGGGCGGTATTATTTTTTTACTATAAGTTCTAGCAATATTAAACTTTAGGGTTTTAGCATTATTTAACATTTCATTTCTATAGGAACATTCTTGAATCATTTCTACTCTTTTGTTATCCTTAACAATTAAAATACCTGCACCCTTCTCACTAACCTGTTGCAAAGCTCCCTTTTTTATAATAGACCATTCAAATAGATGAAATATAAAATAGAATTTATTACAATATATCAGATAATTAAACCACTTATTATCTCTTTGAAAGTCCTAACGACTAGCCTTAGCTTCAAGAATTAATATATTTCCCTTGCTATAACCAATAACATCAAAACAGTACATGTCTACTGAAGGCTCTGTAGCACATACTAACCTTGTTCAAATAGTCACTTCATCCCTTGGTCTTGAAGTAGCGTATCGATTTCTATATTTTTTAAACTTAATTGATTGGATAAAATAACTGATTCCGTATAAGGGGTAGTGACAGAGTAGCTACCGTGTACTGCAAAGTATATGTAAAATAATTATAAATAAATAAAAGTTAAAGAAAACAATATTTATTCTCTCTAACTTTTATATTTTAAATAGCTATTCTTTCATTCATATCAAGCTTAAAAGAACCATATGGGTTTACATGACTATATATTAGTGGAGTTAACCCTCTAAAGTCATCGTTAGTGAAAATATCGAACCAATTACTTTCGGATAATACATTTTGAATCATAAGCGTATTAATATAAACAAGACAATTTTGTAGCAAGTGTAATGATAATACCGATATTTCTTGCTCATCAATACTATTTGTAGAAATCTCACCACTTCTACCATAAAAAATAAAACTATTTGCACTATTCCAGTTTTCTATTACATTTAAGCCATTATGAATTTCCATCCTCAATTCTTCTGAGCTAAGGTATTCACAAAGAAAAATCGTTTTAATGGTCTTTCCAAGTTCTAAAAGGGCAAGGTATGTTGGATGTTTTAAATTGTTCCTAGTAAATCTTTTTAAAATTGCTTCAGTTTCAGCTGTTCCTAACCTTAATGCAGTAGCGTAGCTAAAGTTTTAAATCCATTTGTAAAATCTATTCTTAAATCTGCTTCTTTCAACATATCTAAGAGACTTGTTCTAGGCCATTTTTTATAAATCTCTTCTTTAAGTTTATATAAATTAACTGGTTCGGGTTTCGGATCACTAGGTGATATACAAATCCAACTTTTAGCACTATTACCCTTGGTTGTGATTGAAACTTTGGAATTATTAGGTATGTTTTTATCCAATTTATCTAAAGCTTTCTTCAAAGTCTGAATGTAAATTTTCCTCAGGGTTTCTATATCTATTAAGTACCCGAAGTGGAAATGACAAAGAGTTCTAACTAAGTACATTAGAACCCCTTAAATTACAGTTTTTTAATTGTAACTTTACTAAGTATATCTTTAACTACGTTTGCTTTAACGAAACCAGTTTGACTATGCATTGCATTAGCTGTACCGCACGCTGCTGCAAGTGTTAATATTTCTTCTATCTGATAATTTCTATGAAGCCCTACTGCAAATCCTGCCACAAAAGCGTCTCCAGACCCCACAGGGTTCACTGCTGTAATTTTTGGTACTTGAACCTTATACTTTTCACCTTCAAAGCCAACTAATGAGCCATCCTTGCCCATAGACACTACTACACATTTTATTCCTTTTTCATTTAGCTTAGTAATTTCTTTTAAAATATCTAGTTCATCTGAAATCTTCCTTCCAGAAATAGCTTCTAGTTCATCTATATTAGGCTTTATAAAATAAGGTTTTGCCCTAATTGCGTCTACTAGAAGTTGCCCACTAGTATCTAATAAAAACTTTTTATTAGTTCTTGATGCCTTATTTATAAGTTTCTCATATATATCTTGACCTACATTACTTGGAATACTACCCGACGCTACTATAACGGTGCTTTTATCTAAGATTTCATCATATTTTTTTAAAAATAAATCAAGTTCTTCTTTAGTAACTGAGGGTCCTTCTTCTAAAATTTCTGTCTGAATTAAATCATCTGTTATAAATGCTAAGCATTCTCTTGTCGCTCCTGCTATTTTAACAAAATCATTTTTTATAACCATTTTTGCTAATTTTTCTTCAATAAATTCCCCTGTTTTTCCACCAAGAAATCCCGTAGCTAGTACATCTTCTCCAAGTATAGTTACTACATTTGCGACGTGTAGTCCCTTTCCTCCAGCTGTATTTTCAACTTTTCTAGCACGCATTACTTTTCCTTTTTGTATATCAGTTAGTTCATATCTTTTATCGACTGCTGCATTTAAATTTATAACTGTAATCAAGCTTTATTTTCACTTCCACACATTACGATTTTAGCTTTTACAATTTCTTTCATCGCAATTTTACCTGGAGTCAAATATTTTCTAGGATCATTTGCTTCAGGATTTTCAGCAAAATATTTTTTAACTGCCATCGCAAATGGAATTTTTAAATCAGTTGCTATATTCACCTTACATATTCCAAGTCTTATAGCCTTCTTTACTAAATCCTCTGGCACATCTGATGCTCCATGTAAAACTAAAGGAATAGACACTCTTTTCCTTATTTCTACTAATCTATCGAAATCAAGCTTTGGTTTACCTTTATATAACCCATGAGCTGTTCCTATTGCCACTGCAAGTGAATCTATACCTGTTCTTTCCACAAATTTATTTGCAGCATCTGGGTTTGTATACATTAAATCTTTTGCATCTACATTTAAATCATCTTCTACTCCACCTAATTTTCCAAGCTCAGCTTCAACAACTAGTCCTTTAGAATGAGCATAATCGACAACTTGTTTAACTATTTCTATATTTTTTTCAAAACATGCTCTTGAAGCATCTATCATCGCAGATGAAAATCCCATATTCAAATATTTTTTTATTTCTTCAACATCTTCAAAATGATCTAAATGTAGCGCCATAGGAATATCATATTTTCTAGCTGCTGTTTGCACTATTGCAACTAAATATTCTCCACCTGCATAAACTATTGTACTTGGAGTTCCAGCTATTATTACAGGCGATCTTAACTGGTTTGCAACTTCTACCACTGCTTGTACCGTTTCCAAATTATGAACATTAAATGCTGGTACAGCATATTTCCCCTTTTGAGCTTTTAATAAAATTTCCTTAGTTGTCACTAACGATTTTACCATTTATAACGCCTCTCAATAAATTATTAATTATTAATAATTTTTATATTTTTCTCGCATTTCCTTTTTATATTAGGATCAATTTTATCATCAGTTATTATGGCTGTAGCATCACTTAAATTGTAAAAACTATAAAAATCTTCTTTACCCATTTTGCTACTGTCACATAAAATATATTTGTTAATTGCATTATCTAATATTATTTTTTGGCAAGTTCCTTCTTCTTCATTTGAGGTTGTTATGTTATCGTCGCAAATACCATTTGTCCCCACAAAAGCACTTTTAACTCTTATCTTTCCCAGTAGCTCATTTGTGAAATTTCCTACAAATACATCTGTACGTGATCTAAACCTTCCACCAATAAGAATAAGTTCAAAACGGTTATCATCTTTAAACTTTGAGAATATTGATAAGGAATTCGTAATAATTTTTGCATAGGAAACATTCAAATACTCATATATCAATTCATTTGTAGTACCTGGTCCAATATATATAATATCTTTTTCCTTAATTAGCCCAGCTACTATCTTTGCTATATATTTCTTCTCTTCTAGATGAATATTGCTTTTTTCATTATGTGACAATTCTGTAAATAATATTTCTTTTCTTCTTTTTGCTCCACCATGTATACGGGTTAACAACCCTTTTTCCTCTAAAAGCTTTAAATCTCTTCTTACTGTCATTTCAGTTACATTCATAGTTTTTCTTATATCAGATATACTTATTATGTTTTGCTTTTCGATTGTTTGAACAATCTTTTGTAATCTCTCATCTTTAAGCATGATAATAATACCTCCAACTTTATACGAGTGATGTTTATAAATATCACATTTTGTTCGTTTTTGTTATTTTATCACTACTAAGTTGGTGGTGTCAATAAAAAAATATATATAATATAAACTTAAATTTCCTTATGCGAAGCAACTTGTCCATGTACATCTACGCCTGCATCTATTAAATATTTTTTATTACGTTTCTTCATTTGTCCTACATACCAAATAAATAAAAGTACATACACTACTACTGATCCTAGTGCTATTGAACCATTAGTTATATTCATAGTCCCACCGAATTTACCAATAGCTATAGCTATGAATTTTTCAATTGGTGCTTCCATAGTAGAATGGGTTATCATAGTTGAGCTTGATAACCCAGCTGGAAATGCACCAACAGCTTTGGCGAGTGTAGTAACACAAGGTGCAATAGCCGTACCTGCCCATAAGAAAATAGGTAACTCAAGCACTCCGATAACTATCATTCTTATCATCTTACCACGAGTAACTATTAGCAATGCAGGTGTTATTCCCATTGCTATAATTCCACCTAACGGAAGTACTCTATTTCCAGGTAATATTAATGCCATAATTAAAAGTATTGGAGCTAAGATATTCGCTACAGCCCAAATTTCAGCTCTTCCAGCTACAAATGGCCAATCTATACCTATATAAAAGTGTCTACCTTTAAATCTATTACTAAGAAAATTTGTTATCCCTTGAGATAAAGGTTCCATCGCTGCTATAAACCACGACCCAATTATAGAAAATAACTCAAGACACGAAGCACCTGTAAATGCTAATGTAAATATTGCAGTAACACTTTGGCGTCCAAGTATTCCTACGAAAACTCCAAGATAAGCTCCAATTGCAAACTTACTTCCCCAGAAACCTATTCTTTTATTAAGCGTAGCAGCATCAAAGTCATATTTATCTAGGAAAGGAAAACATTTATCAAAAATTTTATCAAATACCATAAGTACTGGATTAATTAAGTAATTTGCATGTGTAGAAGTAGTTGGATTTGTATCAGGCATATTTAGAAGATCATTAAATGTTGGTTTCATTAAATCAGAATTTATAAACTTTAAAATCCCGAGCAATATTACAAATAAACTTGCGAGTAAAACATTATTATTTGAATAATACAATATGAGTATTCCTGCAAACGCTGGATGCCATACATTAAATATATCTACATCTAGTGTATTGGTTTTATTTAATGAAAGCATTATAACATTGAGAATAACCAATAAGAACAAAAAGTATAACGTATACATTGAACCCCAAGTTATAGTTGCCAGAGGCGCCCAACCCACATCAGTTACTGACAACTGTATACCAGTTGATTTAACAAAAGCTACAAGTGCAACCGAAAAACTTGTTGTTAAAAGTCCTATTACAGCTCCAATAGCAGTCAATGCAATAGCAAGTTTCATGCCACCTTCTAGAGACTTCGTTAATTTTACCCTCATAGAAACCCCTAGTAATGTTAATACAATAAACATCATTCCTGGTGCACCTAAAGCTATTAGTGGCTTAAAAATAGTATTAGCAAAGTTAATTATTGCATTCATTTTTAATCCTCCTGATTAATATTATCATTCTATCTTTTATCTGATTACTTATTTTCAAGTTTTTTTATCACCTTTTCTAACTCATCATAAACAGGAACTGCCATTGATGGAATTCTATATAAAATAGGTCCTGCTTCAACTATAGGTATCTTAATTTCAAACCCTAAATCAGGCTTTGCTATTGGCGTAAAGATATCATATTTATCCATAACTTCTTCTGTGATATCCTTTATCATGAGTGCATCTGCTTCTACTTTATACCCTCTATTGCCCATTTCTTCTTCAATTGCTGTTTTAATTTGGTGACTTGAATTTATACCTGCTCCACATGCTGCTAATATTTTTAACATAAAAAACCCTCCAATCTTATTTATTTTTTTATACTAAGCCACAATATATTTATAAATTTCACTTGTATCATTAAGCTTTGCTAATTTAATAAAGTTCTTGTTCTTTGTAAAGAAATCCATCAAATAAGCTAAAATGTTACATTGTTCTCCTTTTTCATTATTTAATATCATAAATAAAAATTTAACTTTTAATTTATGATCTGGAGAAATCATGTCATTAAACATTATTTCATTTTTCAGTTTAACAACTACCACCTTCTTAGTATTACAATATTCACTTTCCGTATGAGGTATTGCCACATTAGAGATTTTGATACTGTTATCGATTACACTTAGGTCTAAACCAGTCGGATAATCTTTTTCTCTACTTATAACTGCATCAATAAAACTATCCTTAACCAATCCTTTTTCAATAAGTTTTTTACCTATTTTATTGAAAATGTCTTCGCTATCTTTTGCTTCTTCTATAAATATCAAATCTTCACTAAAGAGTTTGTTAAACTCCTTAGTCATGATAGTATCCCTCACTCCATTTTCTTCTTTCCTCTTCAAAGTACTCACCTTTATTTGCTGATTCATCTATCATAGAATCCATAAATTCTTTAACAATAATATTTTCTTTTGTTGC
>DAVZGU010000055.1:0-8390 GCA_052274215.1 Clostridium sp.
ACCTGTTACAGTTGCTCCTGCTAGTAATCCTACTACGCCATTTACACCTAAAAGTAAACCAACTACTATTGGAATAGTAATAGCCAGTAGTGCTGGCATAATCATTTCCTTTTGAGCTGATTTTGTACAGATATCAACACACCTTGCATAATCAGCTTCTGCTTTACCTTCCATAAGACCCACTATCTCTTTAAATTGTCTTCTAACTTCTACCACTATAAGTTGTGCTGCCGTGCCGACTGCATCCATGGTAAGTGCTGCAAATATGAAAGGCACCATCCCACCTATAAATAACCCTATAAGAACCTGAGGATTTAATACTGACAGATTAAAAACAAAATCCAAATTTTCTTTTTTTATAATAATTTCTACTTGATCCCTATATGCTGCGATAAGTGCAAGAGCAGTTAGTGCTGCAGAACCTATAGCAAACCCTTTGCCTGTAGCTGCAGTCGTATTTCCTAAAGAATCAAGAGCATCTGTTCTTTCTCGTACTATAGGATCTTGATGAGTCATTTCTGCAATGCCACCAGCATTATCTGCCACAGGACCATAAGCATCCGTAGCAAGTGTTATACCTAGTGTACTAAGCATACCTACTGCGGCTATTCCTACGCCATATAACCCCATATTGTAATCTGCTGATCCTCCAGCAAAATAAAAACTAGTTGCTATAGCCACAGCTACTATTACAACCGGAAGAAAAGTAGACATCATTCCAAGTGAAAGACCACCTATTATAACTGTTGCTGCACCAGTTTTTGTTGTTTCTGCTAGCTTTTGGGTAGGCTTGTATGTGTCTGAGGTAAAGTACTCTGTACAAAACCCAATTAAGTTACCTGCTATAAGTCCACTTAATATTGCAAAGTAAACTCCAATGTGATCCCATCCAAGTACATTCCAAACTAGGAAGAAGGTAGCTATTGCAATTATTGCTGAACTAACGTAAACACCTCGTCTAAGCGCCGATAAAAGACTTTTTTGCTCAGCTTTCTCCCCTGATTTAACAAAGAAGGTTCCAATAATAGATGCAACTATACCTATAGCTGCTATAATCATAGGAATTGTAACACCTGAAACTCCAAGTCCAGCTGCTACGGCAAGAGCAGCAGTAGCTACTATTGACCCAACATAGGATTCATATAAATCTGCACCCATACCAGCTACATCTCCAACATTGTCTCCAACATTATCCGCTATAACTGCAGGGTTTCTTGGATCATCCTCAGGAATTCCTGCTTCAAGTTTACCAACAAGATCTGCACCTACATCTGCAGCTTTAGTAAATATACCTCCACCAACACGTGCGAATAATGCCATGGCACTAGCTCCCATTCCACATGTAATCATTGCACTTGTTATATTTTGAATTTTTATACCCGCTTCTAAATCTCTATAGAAAAAATCCAATAAATAATAAAATATACTAACATGAAGAAGTCCAAGACCTACAACGGTAAGTCCCATTACTGCACCGCTTGAAAAAGCAACATTTAAAGCACTATTAAGACTTTTTCCAGCTGCATGTGTAGTTCTAACATTTGCACGGGTGGCAATTTTCATCCCTATAAAGCCTGAGAGCCCTGAGAAGAACCCTCCACTTACAAATGCAAAAGGTGCAAATAGGGTAATAAACCCAAACGCTGCAAGTATTCCAAGAATTACAAACATAGCCGCAAAGAAAATAATCACTCCTGTATACTGTCTTTTTAAATATGCATCTGCACCATTTCTAATAGCAGTCGCAATTTTTTTCATCTGCTCGGTTCCTTCATCTTCTTTTAGTACTTTGGCTGCAAGATATCCAGCAAAAGCAAGGGCCAATATGGAACAAGCTGGGGCTAAAATCAATAAATTCATAATAATTCCCTCCTAAGTATTTTAGCAATAGAATCTTTACCAATCTTACAATATTGTATTATTATACCATGGTATAAACTCAGTTGGAAGCTTTAAGATATCATCAATTTTTTTTCCCCTATTTTATAGCTTTCCTATACTCCATTGGAGCACAACCTTTTAATTGTTTAAATACCCGGTTGAAGGTTTTAACGCTATTAAATCCTGATTTATATGCAACTTCTGTAATAGAATCTCTTTCCTCCATAAGGTGCCACTCTGCTTTAGTTATTCTAAAATTATTTAAATAATATATAAAAGTTACTCCTGTATTTTCTTTGAAAAATCTAGTAAAATAATATATACTAAATCCAGCAACCTTTGAAATTTCCTGTAAGTTAATATTTAATTGATAGTTTTGGGCTACATGTTGAAATACCTTATCGAGTTTTTGTAGTCTTTCCATTTGGTTGCTTTCAGCCTCAGCTGAATACTCGCATTTAGGCATGTATCTAATTAATATTCCAGCCAAGTCGTAAAGTCTAGCTTTCATAATAAGCTTATAGCCTTCCTTAGCTGCGGTATTTTCATTTATAAGCTGCTGAATTTGCTTTTCCATGAGGCTATGCATTTCAGTGCCAGGGGTAAGGTATTTAGAATGAGTAAACATTGGTCTTATAGTTCTACTATCCTTAGATCCAGAAAGAAACGTGTCATAAATTGACATTCTGAATTGTATTACTGCCCTATTACTAGCCTTCATTTCTTTTAAGAAAAAATGAACCTCACCAGGGCCTATTAGTAAAATATCTCTTACTTTAAGGTGGTATAAATCATTACCAATACCCACTTTTACGTTTCCTTCTACAAGATAAATAATTTCAATATCTTCATGCCAATGATGAGGTGTGCTTGCATAACCATCATTTAAAAATAATCTAAATGGAAAATCTGGTTCCAATACAGTTTTTTCGAGACTACCCCGCATAATTTCTAACTCTTTTTTTACCAGACTCATATATAGAACATATCATTCTTTGAGTTTTTATTGCCTCATCCCCAGTTATATCAGGTTGTAATCCAGCGCTAATAGACGCATAATAATTTTTTATCTGTTTTGTATGACTAGTTCCCCAGTATCCCTTTACTCCATTTCCATAATCAAAGGTATCTTCTGGATTATTATCTGCAATTAATTCTCTACCATCTTTAAACCTTATATCCGCTCTATCCCCTACCATATTTACCATACCTTTTTCACAGTGGAGCTCAATTTTTACAGGTGCATCATAAGTATAATAATTAATAGCATGGAAAGCAGTTAATACTCCATTTTTATATTTTATAACTCCTTCTGCAGAGTCTTCAACCTGAATAATTTCATGAGTCCTATTACTTATATTAGCATCTATATAATCGATGTCACTATCAACAAACCACCTCATAAGATCCATGGTATGAATAGCTTGGTCTATTATAACTCCGCCACCCTCCATATCCCAGGTACCTTTCCAATCACTATGGCTATAATACTCATCTGTTCGGTTCCAAGTAACTTCAAGTTTTCCTGATAATATTTTCCCAAGTTCCCCTGACTCAAGGGTCTTTTTTATAAGTTGTGAACCAGCATTATATCTATTTTGAAATATAACACCCAGCGTAACCTTATTATCACTAGCAGTTTTGATCATCTCTTCTGCATCTTCGATATTTATGGACATTGGTTTTTCAGTAAATATATGTTTCCCAATTTTCGCACAATATATTGCTACCTGCGCATGCAGATAATGCGGAAGACATATATGTACCACATCTATATCTTGTTTTGACAACATTTCTTTATAATCAGTATAATAGTTACAATTATATTGTTCAGCCTTTAGCTTTACCCTATCCTCTTTAATATCACAAACAGCAACAATTTTAGCATTATCAACTACTTTTATTGATTGAGCATGCATAGGAAATATATTCCCACATCCAATAATAGCTACTTTTAATATTTTCATATCAACATCCCCTAAATAATATTATATCAATTTTTCAAGATGATTTATTCCAAGCTGTAAGCCTTCTTTTACTTTTTCCTCACTGCCTTCATAAACTGGATCTTCATGCTCAATACTTACTACGCCCTCATATCCAATTTCTTTTAGTTCATCAAGGAATTTCCCCCAATTAATATTTCCAAGTCCAGGCATTCTATATCTCCAATATCCAAAATCCTCATTGCAAGCATTTAACTGTTTATCAAATACTCCATATATTTTTACCTTCTCCTCAAATACTTCAGTATCCTTTGCATGTACATGGAATATTCTATTCCTAAATTCCTTTACTGGACTAATATAATCAATGAGCATTGAATGCAGATGAGATGGATCATAATTCAATCCAAAATTCTTATTTGGAACTCTTTTAAACATTTCTCTCCAAAGTTCTGGGGTAAATGAAATAGTTCCTGGTAATCCCTTTACTTGCCATCCCGTCATTGGACAATTTTCAATTACTACCTTTATACCTTTATCTTCTGCATACCTCACTAAATCTTTGAATACAACTTCAAACTCATCAAAATTCTCCTCTAAGGATTTATCTATATTCCTTCCAACAAATGTACCAACGGACGGAACTCCTAGTAATACCGCTGAATCAACACATTTTTTAAAATGGTTATTTATTAATTTTCTTTTTTGCGGATCTCTGTCTAAATTATTATCATAGTAAGCTATTGAAGATATTGTAAGTCCATATACTTTAAAATATGCCTTTATTTCTTCTGCTTCTGCCACAGTAAAATTAGCTACATCTATCTCACTTCCCGAATAATCTCTGGCATTAGTCCTTGGCCAACAAGAAAGCTCTAAAGCTCTAAATCCATGCTCACTTGCCCATTGTGCTTTTTCTTTTAATGGAAGTCCGCCAAGACAACCTGTTAAAAATCCTATATACATATTAAACACCGTCCTCAACTAATATTTTTAAATTTTTATTTGTTAAAATAAACTGGTTTTCCTGTTTTGGAAGACTCATATATTGCTTCTAGTATTTCTGTAACCACTAAGGCTTGCTCAGGTTTCACTACTGGCTGCTTATCGTTTAAAATACAATCAATCCACTGCCTAGCTTCAACATCCGCTGGCTCTTCAGTAATCCCTTCATTAAATGCAACTCCACTAGAAGCAAAATCAACTTTAGTTTCATATAGTCTACCTAAGTTTTCTCCATTTATTCTAAGTCCATCCTTCATATCAGCTCCACCTTCCGTTCCACAAAGGCTTGTCTGAGCTTCGCCAACTTCAAGACTATTTAATGCCCAACTTGATTCAATCACTATAGTAGCGCCATTTTCCATAGTAATAAAAGCAAAGGCGGAATCTTCTACTGTAAATTTTTTCGGATCCCAAGGTCCCCATGCATTAGCAGCATTTTCTTTTTTGCTAAGTTTATGGTATATATTTCCTACAACATACTTAGGCTTATAATTATCTAACATCCAAAGAGTTAAATCTAAAGCATGAGTTCCAATATCAATTAATGGTCCTCCACCTTGCTCAAATTCATTTAAAAATACTCCCCAAGTTGGAACTGCTCTTCTACGCAAAGCATGTGCCTTTGCAAAATATATATCTCCTAATTCTCCATTTTCACAGGTGGCCTTAAGATATCTAGAGTCCCCTCTAAATCTATTTTGATAACCTATAGTAAGCTTTTTACCTGTTCTATTTGCAGCTTCTAGCATTTTCCTTGCTTCGCCTGCAGTTTTTGCCATTGGTTTCTCACACATAACATGCTTTCCAGCTTCCAATACATCCACCGTTATAGAGCTATGTGATCTATTAGGTGTACACACATGAACAACATCAATACTTTCATCTTTTAAAAGCTCTTTATAGTCTGTGTAAACCTTTGTTTTCTCATTACCATATTTTTTTGCAGCAGCTTCTGCTTTATCTATTTGAACATCACAAAAAGCTACCATTTCTATTTCTGCTATCTTAGCTAAGCTTGGCATGTGTTTTCCATTAGCTATACCACCACAACCTATTATTGCAATTTTCACTTTATTTTTCATAGAAATATCATCCTTTCTAAATTATATATATTGAATCATCTAACGTTTACATTTACTATTCTATAACATTATAATTTGAATTGCTCCCCATGAATTGCTCAATACTTCTCATATATTGCCTTTTGCAAATCATTCGTACACATAATTTATCGTATATATAAAAACCCTCAAAACCTTATTTAACAAGTTTTTGAGGGATGCAAGCCTTTAGTATTAATCCTACTTATATAGTTCACTTATTTTACTAGATATACTCTCGCTTCATAAGGTTTAAGGTTAATCTCATCTATTGCCTCAGTCTCTACAATATAATTTGAAATTAGAAGATCTTTATGCTCATATTTTATATTATCGGGAAGATCAAACTTAGCAATATTCTCGCAAAAATTACATATTACTAAAAGAGTCTCATTTTTAAATTTTCTTGTATATGCATAAATATCTTTGTTATCCTCCAAAATTAAAGTATATTTTCCATATACTATTATTTCATTATTCTTTCTTAGTCTTATAAGTTTTTTGTAATAGTTAAAAATAGAGTTTTCATCTTCGAGTTGCGATTGCACATTAACATATTTGTAATTTGGATTTACCTTGATCCAAGGAGTTCCATCAGTAAAACCTGCATTTTCTCTGTCGTTCCACTGAAATGGCGTTCTTGCGTTATCTCTACCCCTTTTATAAATTGAATCCATAATTTCATCATGACTTTTTTTACCACTTTCGGTGAAATCTCTATAGGCATTTAGGGTTTCAATATCTTTATAATCATTAATGCTATCAAATTTCACATTTGTCATACCTATTTCCTCGCCTTGATAAATGTAGGGAGTGCCTTGCATCATATGAAGAAAGGTTGCTAACATTTTTGCAGATTCAATTCTATATTTATTATCATTTCCAAAACGTGAAACCATTCTTGGTTGATCATGGTTATTTAAATAAAGGCTATTCCATCCTTTAGCTTCAAGTTCATTTTGCCATTTTGACATAATAGCTTTAAATTCACTCAGCTCAAATTTTGTTTTACCCCATTTCCCTTCTGGCCCATCTCCTACACTCATATGCTCAAATTGAAACACCATATTTAATTCATTTCTATCTTCACCTACGTATTCAATAGCTTGCGCAGGTGTTACATCTGGCGTTTCACCAACAGTTATAATATCATATTTACTTAATACTTCTTTATTCATTTCTTGTAAATAATCATGAACTTTTGGATGATTTTTGCTTAAATTACCTGGATCTGCATAGGTACTAGTTTCATTAAGAATACCGTCAGGATAGCTTTGATCTTTTCCAATCATATTAATAACATCCATACGGAAACCATCAATTCCTTTTTCTAGCCACCACTCCATCATACCAAAGATTTCTTTTCTTAAATTTTCGTTTTCCCAATTTAAATCCGGTTGTTTTTTCGAAAATAAGTGTAAATAATACATTTGTGATTGAGGGTCTAATTCCCAAGCAGAACCACTAAAGCACGATCCCCAATTATTAGGAGGCAAGCTATCTTTTCCATCTCTCCAAATGTAATAATCCCTATATTTATTTGTTTTAGATTTCTTACTCTCAATAAACCATTTATGCTCATCAGAACTATGATTTACAACAAGATCCATCATTATCTTAATTTTTCTGTTATGTGCCTCTGATAGCAATAAATCAAAATCCTCTATGGCTCCAAATTCTTTCATTATCCCCTTATAATTACTTATATCATATCCATTATCATCATTAGGTGATTCATAAACAGGCGACAACCATATTACATCAATTCCAAGTTCCTTAAGATAATCAAGTTTTTCTATTATTCCTCTTAAGTCTCCTATTCCGTCTCCATTACTATCTTTAAAACTTCTTGGATAGATCTGATAAACTACACTTTCTTTCCACCAATATTTATTCATAAAATCTCCTTCTTTCTATTGTTTTATAGTTCCTTAATAACTCCACTTATGATAAATCTTTGTTGATGTAATTACATCCCATTTCGTATCATTAGACCATTCACTACGATTTAGTTAATCGTTTACGTAAACAGCATAAAAAACGTCAAAGTTTTTTAACACTTTCTCTTTCGATGATTTCAAAAGGCATTATTTTGCTCTCACTTTTTTTATCACTAGTGATAGACTTGATTAGCATTTCAACTGACCTTTGACCCATCTCATAAGATGGTTGAGCTATCGTTGTTAAAGGAGGATAAGACATCTCTGATACTTTCGTGTTATCATATCCTATTATAGACAACTCCTCTGGAATTAAAATGCCTCTTTTATGAGCTATGAACATTGCACCAACTGCAATATCATCACAGGCCGCAAAAATTGCAGTAAATTTTTTATTTTCATTTAGAAGCGCTTCCATAGAATCTTTGCCTTCTTTAAAACCAAAACCACCATGTTTTATAAGGCTTTCATTAATGGTAATATTATGTTCTTTTAGAGCTTGTCTATATCCTTCTAAA
>DAVZGU010000056.1:0-8206 GCA_052274215.1 Clostridium sp.
GTGCGACAAGAAGTCGCATAGTAAATTGCTGATAATCAGCTACCCACTCCATTTTGGGTAATCCTACCACAATCTGCGTTTACGGTAACGTATAGGTGGAAAGCTTGTGGGACAATGTGGAAAGCCAACTAGCCTAATGTTGACGGACTGCTAGGATAAGAATGTTAAGGAGAACGTAAAGTGAACTATCATAAGAATCGTTACAGGGAATGAGTGAAATAAGGCTGATACACTTACACCAAAAGGTGCAGAGTTAGACTTTGAGAACTTTCGTGATATCAAAGGAAATGGACAAATAACTCTCGGTTCAAAGATAGCTCCTAAGACATTCACATTTATTTACTATGTGGAACTTGGTAAGCCATGTGTATTCCTTTTAAAGGTATTGACTCCGCAAGGAGAAGAAATGGTACATAGGGTATAGGAACGAGATAAAAAGCGAATGACATTTTGTAATCAAATGTATAAAGGTTCAAAATTTGCCTTAACCCGAAAGGGTGCAGACTTATCTTATGGTATTTTATAGCAATAAATGGAGGTAAACTTATGAATGTTAATTATTCAACGACGGAGCATAAAAACTCTGAGAAGTTAACAGACTTCGAACTTTCTCAAAGATGGGTTTTAATCGATTGGAAGAAAGTAGAACAAGAAGTTAATAGGCTGCAAGTCAGGATTGCTAAGGCTTCTATAAATAAAAAGCAAAATGAAGTGAAACGACTACAATATCTTTTAACACATTCATTTTATGCGAAATTACTTGCAGTAAAAAAGATTACAACTAACAAGGGTAAAAACACATCAGGTATTGATGGAAAACTATGGTCTACACCAGCAACAAAGATGAAAGCCGTATTAGGCATAACTGACAAAGGTTATAAAGCTAAACCACTAAAAAGAGTCTATATTGAGAAAAAAGGAAAGAAAGAAAAACGCCCATTAGGAATTCCTACTATGTATGACAGAGCCATGCAGGCTTTGTATGCGCTAGCTCTTGACCCAGTTTCTGAATCGACAGCTGATAATAAATCTTTTGGTTTTAGAAAGGCAAGAAGTTGTCAGGATGCTTGTGAGTATATATTTACAGCATTATCACATAATTCTAGCGCTAAATATATTTTAGAAGGAGATATCAAAGGTTGTTTTGATAATATCAGTCATGATTGGTTGATTGAGAATATACCTATGGATAAACCTATTTTAAGACAATTTCTAAAGGCTGGATTTATATTCAATCATGAACTTTTTCCAACTGAAGATGGAACCCCGCAAGGTGGTGTAATTTCACCGATTTTTGCAAATATGGCTCTTGATGGTATGCAGTTAGCGTTAGATAAGGAATTTAACATCAATAAACATGGTGAAGTAGTTTCTTATAAAAAACTGGGATTTAAAGTTAACCTTATACGTTACGCGGATGATTTTGTTATAACGGCAATTGATGAAGAAGTAGCTCAAAGAGCTAAGAAAGCCATAAAGGAATTCTTAGTCACTCGAGGATTAGAACTATCTGAAAATAAAACAAAAATTAGCCATATTGATGATGGGTTTGATTTTTTAGGTTGGAATTTCCGTAAATACAACGGAAAATTAATCGTCAAGCCATCAAAGAAATCAATTGATAGTTTTGTTAGAAGTTTGTCAGATACAATTCTTAAACGAGGAAAGGCGTGGAAGCAAGAAGTACTCATTCAAAAGCTTAATCAACAACTAAGGGGTTGGGCAAATTATCATCAATCCGTAGCAGCTAGTGAGACTTACTCGCACATTGACTTTGTCTTATTTAATCTTCTTTACCGATGGGCAAAACGTAGACACCCTAAAAAGGGTAAATGGTTTGTTACGACTAAATACTGGCGTAGAATATCCAATCGTTCATGGGTATTTGCTACTGATGATACAGCTTTATTAAGAGTGGACCATATACCTATTGTTAGACACATAAAAGTACAAATGAATGCGAACCCATATATTGATGTGGAATACTTTGCTGAACGTAAGTTTAAGCAAGGAATGAGAAGATTAAGTGGTCGATTTAAGAATGTATGGAAAAACCAAGATGGAAGATGCTTTCATTGTGGAATGCCATTAGAGGTTATGGAGGAAAGACAAATATATTTTAAAACTCCTAAATCTGAAGGTGGACAAGAAATTGTCACTAATATGGCTTACGTACACAAAAGTTGTAATGCTTTGAATAAATAGAAGACGCCCGAAAGGGTTATAAAATGCTTGAGCCGTATGAAGGGAAACTTTCACGTACGGTTCTTAGGCGAGAAAGAGGGAGTAATTCCTCCGACTTAGCCGACTATACAAAAATCGTAAATTATTTTGGCGGTACCGTAATTCATTTAAGCTCAATGGCTAATACAATAATAAACCCACTTGAAATTTATTCTGAAGAATTAACTGATGATGAAATCATGAAAAATATAAATCAAGATAACAAAATCAAGAATTTGATAAAACAAAAATGTCAAAGGTTAAAAGGTTTCTTTAAAGTTATTAAAAGTGATATGAGCCAAGTAGAGGCCTCTATTGTAGAAAGCTTAGTAATAAAATTATACGTTAAATTAGAAAAATGTAGCGATCTTAAAAATGTAACACATAAAGATTTTCCAATACTTGAGGATTTATATAAAGCTTGTGAACATATAAAAGTAAAAGATCCTGAAAGATTTTTAATTATTAGAGATTTTTATTACATACTGGAAAGTTATGTGTCTGGTTCAAATTCGCTATTTAACGGATATACAAACATTGATTTATCTAGTGAAATAGTATCATTTGATTTATCAGCATTACAAAACGAAAAAGATGTTCAGGGTGCTTGTTACCTAAATATATTTTCTTACCTATGGGATGATATAACAAAGGTTAACGCTCAAGATGCAAAGGTGGCAGATGATTATGCTGCTTACATGTTTATAGATGAATTTCACTTTTTATTGAAAAATCAAGAATCATGTGATTTCTTCTTTCAAGCATATAAAAGGTTTAGAAAGTATAAAGCGGGTGCAATAGCTGCAACGCAACAAATTAATGACGTTTTAAAAGCAAATTATTCAGATGGAGATCTAGGAACTGCGGTTGTTGAGAACTCATATACAAAAGTCTTCTTTGGAATTGATAATAAGGGTGTTGATGATCTAATTGAGAAACTAAAACTTAATTTTTCAAAACCTGAGATTTCATTACTAAAAGCAAAACGTCAAGGTGAAGCATTAATAATTTATGGAACAAAGAGAGTATTTATGAAAATAGAATTAACAAAAGAAGAATTAAGATTATGTAATCCCAAAAGATATGCTGAAAAATATGAAGAAGATGCAACGATTCAACCTGATTATGAAAAGGAACTTTATATAAGTCCACTTGAAATTGAAGAAATAAATAACTATGACAGGGGGATAAGATAACATATGAAAATCACTTTAATGGAAGATGCAACGTTATATATTAATAAAAACAATCAATATAAAGTTGAAATAGGAAATAACATTGTATTATTTGAAAATGATTCAGAACTTGAAGAATTGAAACAAAAGTCGAAATATTTCTTTGTATTAGAAAAAGTAACACATGAAAATGAAAAATGTGTCTTAAATTACGAAATTGAAGAGGGTTATCAATCTTTTTTTAAAGCAAAGAAATATTCTAAAGTAATAAGGCTTTCATTACTTGAAAGAGTTTTAGAGATAGATCCATTAAGTAATTTCAATGAAAAAGTATTATTGCATCCACAAAATATATATTTTAAGGATTTAAAAACAATAAAGTTCTTGTATAGAAGCAATCGATTTTTGCCAAGTGTTAAAAATTTAGCTGAAATTGATCAATACAAATTATTAATTTTATCAATGCTTAGTAAATATTCATATGAGCAACTCAAAATCAAGAGAATAGAGCTATTAGAAAAAGAAAAAGATGATTTTTTATATAAAATTGAAAATGCAAATACAATAGTAGAGATACATGAATTAATTAGTAAACGATTATTTGAAGATGAAACAGTATTCTTTAAAAATTTAGAAGCAGATAAAAAGAAAAATAAAATTGGTAAGATCAAGTCAAGACTTATTGCCTGTAGCACAATTGGGTTAATTATAGCAATTTCAATAATTACAAATGTGGTGCAGATGAAGAATTATAGTATTGCTGCAACTAAGCAAATAGAAAATGCAAACAATAGTGGGCAAGCCTATGAATTTTTAGCAGAAGGTAAGACAGATCAAGGGATCCAAAAGTTAAAAGAAACTAATCCGAGTAATGTAAAATTAGCAGAAGCATATTTTATAGCCAAAGAATATGATAATGCAATAAATCTTGAAGAAGATTATGCAAAAAAAGTTGTATCAAGTTTATATGCAAGTAAAGAAGAAAGTAAAATATTAGATCTTAAAACTAATAATAAATATATCAAGGTTGAAAAAGATATTTTAGGCTCTGATAGAAATTCTCTAGCAATTGATAAAGCAGTTGTACAAGATAAAGATCAATTAACTAGGATTGGTAATGCTTTCTTAAAAAATAAAGAGATAGCAACTGCAAAAGAAATAAATACAAAATTAAACAATGAGCAATTGAGTAAATCGATTAAGGCGGCTGAAAAAGATGTAGCAACTAAAGCAGTACCACCAAAAGCGACACTATAATGAAATATAAATTAGTTAAATTTACAATTGGATTATTTCTTTTTCTCGTAATTGTTATAATGGCCATTTTTAGTAATAAAGGTGGTGGAGGATTTTCAGGGAAAGCAAAAGTCCCAGAAAAGATTTCAAGGTGGAGACCTATAGTAGAACAATATTGTGAAAAGTATAAGTGTAATGAGTATGTGGATTTTCTACTAGCGCTAATGGATCAGGAAATTGGAGAAACGGATACACTTGATGTTATGCAAAGTTCAGAAAGTATAAATCTTCCCGCTAGTTCAATACAAGACCCAGTACAGAGTATTGATGTAGGAGTTAAGAATTTTAAAAATGTTCTTGATTATGGTAAAAGTAAAGGCGTTGATTTTCCAACAATAGTCCAAAGTTATAATTTTGGAATTGGATATGTAGATTATGTCAGTAGTAATGGAAAAAAACATACAAAAGCACTTGCGGAAAGTTTTTCAACTAAAGAGGCTACAGCAACCGGAGCTAGCAGCTATGGTGACGTAGATTACGTTGAACATGTAATGAGTAAGGTAGACAGTAAAACGGATGGTACAAGCAGCACAGGTGGCACAGAATCGATACTTAAAGATACAGAGTATAGTAAATTGATGCAAGCAGCAACAAAATATGAAGGCCAACCGTATGTTTTTGGAGGGGATAGCCCAAGTACAGGTTTTGATTGCTCAGGAATAGTTCAATATGCTTATTCACAAATAGGCATAAAATTAAGTAGAACAGCACAAAACCAGTATGATCAAAGCACAAAAATTTCGGAAAATGATGCAAAAGCAGGAGATTTAGTATTTTTTAAAGGTACTTATGATTGTCCAGATTACATTACTCATGTCGGTATTTATGTAGGTAACAATAAGATGTATCAATCAGGCAGTTCAGGGCTAGGATATGCTGATTTAACCAAATCATACTATCAAGAACATTTAGTTGGATTTACAAGGGTAACTAAATGAAGAAAGAAAGGGGATCAAATGCACAAAAATACAATTAGAATTCTAATAGCATCACTTGTAGTAAATATGATATTTATAGTTGTAATAATAGGTGGAACAGTAAATGTTAAGAATAAAATAGAGCAGATAAAGACATTAGCCTCAAATAATGAAAGCTTGAATCAAAAAGTAAATAAATATAATACGAATAATACAACTGAAACATTATTAAATACCCAAAAGATAAAAAATAATATAAGTGATTTCATAAATGCTGAATTTAATTATACAAATTCAAATTACATAAGTAGGTCTGAAAATATAAAGAAATATGTAACAGATGATGTATACAATGCTCTAAAGGGAGCAGGAGATATTGAAACACCAAAGACAAAAATTCAAGATGAAGTTAAAAATTTAAATGTGTATTTAACAACAAATGATAATAAAACAATTAAAGCATTAGTAAATATTACAACAGTATACTCTGTTCAAGGAATTAAAGGTAAAGCAATAAATCAAATTTATGAATTAGAGCTAAAAGAGCAAGGAAAAGATAAGTGGATAATAACAAAATATACTTTAATGGGAAATTTTTCGCCGTATTCAACCAATTAATAAGGAGTTAGAAAATGGAAAAAGTAAAAGTAAAATTATTTTTTACTTTGATAATTACTTTGTTATTAGGGATATGTGTTTTATGTGCTATAAGGGGCATAGGTAGTGCGAAATTGATACTTAAAGGTAATGAGTATAGTAAATTAATTCAAGTAGCAACAAAGTATGAAGGTCAACCGTATAAATTTGGAGGTAATAGCCCAAGTACGGGTTTTGATTGTTCGGGAATGGTTCAATATTGCTACTTGCAAATAGGAATAAAGTTAAGTAGAACAGCACAAACCCAATACGATCAAAGCATAAAAGTTTCGGCAAATAAAGCAAAACCAGGAGATTTAGTATTTTTTAAAGATACTTATAAATGTCCAGATTATATTACTCATGTTGGTATTTATGTAGGAAACAATAAAATGTATCAAGCAGGTAGCTCAGGGATAGGGTATATTGATTTAACTAATCTATACTATAAAAAACATTTAGTTGGGTTTGGAAGGATAAAGAGATAGAGATTTAGCTTCAAATGAAAAAACAATTAGAGTTTTAATGCACAATAAGGAGGCAGAAAATGACAAAAGTAAAAACAGTCATTTGTTTGATAGTTACTTTAATATTAGAATCATGTGTTTTATGTTTAGCCGTTGCAATATCAGTACTTAACCAATATAAAGTTAAAAATTTGACTGGTGAAATAATGAAGGGAAGTTTATCTAATTTATTATTTCACCCCATTAGTACAATATCAGGCCTAATAAGTAAAAGAAGTCCAGTCCTATTTATTGGAACAATAATACTTTTAATTTATATGGCTTATGTGGTTTATAAATTATCAAATAAAGGTACTTACAAGATAGAAACTAAATATGCAGTTCATGGTTCAAGTCGTTTTGCCAACAATAATGAAATATTCGTTGAAAATGAAACTATAGGTGTTCCGGTAAAACAGATGTTTGAAGATCTGCAGAGCAGTATGGGAATAGGAAGTGAAGATAATGAAAAAAGACAATAAAACTGAAAATGATATTAAAGAATTTGTATCAAGTAGTGGAATAATATTGGGAATAAAAGATGGAAAAGTTTTAATTCAACCAACTAATTCAAAATTACCTAATAGAAATCATTTTGTAGTTGGTGGACCTGCATCTTTCAAAACTCAAAGTTATATAATCCCAAATGTTTTGCATGAAAAAGAGTGCTCAATTGTAGTAACAGACCCAAAGGGCGAAGTTTATGAAATGACCGCAGAAGTAAAAAGAAAACAAGGGTATGAGGTACATGTAATCAATTTTGCTGATATGAAGTATTCAGATAGATATAATTGTTTTGATTATATAAAAAAAGATAGAGATGCAACGACAGTAGCAAATACATTAGTAGCAGCAAAAAACAATCCTAAAAATAAGGATATTTGGTACAATGCACAATTAAGCTTATTAAAAGCATTAATTCTATATAGTAAATGTAAAATGCAACCTAAATATAGGAATATGACAGGGGTTCTAAACTTTTTGCAAGAGTTTGACCCTGAAGCTGATGAAACAGGAATTTCCGACCTTGATGAACAATTTATGAAGTTAGCAAAAACACACCCAGCTCGTAGAGCATATGATTTAGGATTTAAAAAGGCAGTAGAAAAAACAAGGAGTAGTATTATAATTTCTCTTTTAACTACTATAGGAGATTATGTAGATGAAGAAGTTGCAACATTTACAGAGAGTTCAGATTTCTATGTTGGAGATCTAGGAATAAAAAAAATAGCGCTATACGTAATAATTCCAGTAATGGATAGCACATGGGAAGGGCTTATAAATTTATTCTTTAATCAAACTTTTCAAGAACTTTATGCAGTTGGTTCTAAACATAACACAAAGTTGCCACAGCCAGTTATATTTTACTTAGATGAATTTCCGAATCTAGGTAGGTTCGATGATTATGAAAAATTTTTAGCAACTTGTAGAGGATATGGTATTGCTTGTTGCA
>DAVZGU010000057.1:0-8134 GCA_052274215.1 Clostridium sp.
TAGATATATTAAATTTAATGAATGAACTTAAAATTGGATATGTGCCAGTTGTAGATGACAGTTCAAAATTAGTTGGACTAATTACTGAGAGTAGCTTGTTGATTGTTTTAAGCAATCAGTATATTAACCAGGAGGATGATGAATAATGGGCATATTAAATGGAATAATTAGTTTTAAAGACTTTGTAGTTTCAAGGCAGAGTCAAATAATAGATTTAACACTTCAACATATTGAATTAACCGTATTTGCTGTGGTTATAGCCATAATTGTTGGAATCCCTTTAGGTATATTAATATCTAGAGTTAAGAAGTTATCGGGGCCCGTTATAGGTTTTGCAAATTTAATACAAGCAATACCTAGTTTAGCCTTATTAGGGTTTTTAATACCAATACTTGGAATAGGTAGTACGCCAGCAATACTTATGGTATTTTTATATTCACTACTTCCTATTATAAAAAATACCTATACTGGACTTATGAATATAAATCCAGATGTAATTGAGTCATCTAAAGGCATGGGTATGACAAATAAACAAGTACTTAAATTAGTTCAATTACCACTTGCGTTCCCGGTAATTATGACTGGTATAAGAATATCAGCAGTTACCGCTGTTGGGCTTATGACAATTGCAGCGTTCATTGGTGCAGGCGGACTTGGATATATGGTATTCTCTGGTGTACAAACGGTAGATAATAATATGATTCTAGCTGGAGCAATTCCTGCATGTTTATTGGCACTATTAATGGACTCTATTGTAGAGAAAATTGAACAAGGGGTAACACCTCCAGGAATCAGAAAAGCAGATGGAACAATTAAACTATCTAAGAGAAAAAAACATAAGTTTAGTAAAACTCAAAAAATCATAGCTAGTAGTTTAGCTATTATACTGATAGCTAGCGGTGTGTATATATCCACTAAAAAAACTGACACTATTGTGGTAGGTTGTTACAACAGTTCTGAACAAATTATATTAGGTAATATGCTAGCAACACTAATAGAAAAAAATACAGATATTAAAGTAGAAACACATTTAAATTTAGGGGGCTCAGGCCTCGCTTATTCTGCATTAAAAACTGGTGAAATAGACATGTACCCTGAGTATACTGGAATGAGTTTAGTTGGTATTATGAAGAGGTCACCAATTAATGATCCAGCTAAAGCTTATAAAATTGTAAGTGATTATTACACTAAAAACTACGGTATAACTTGGCTAAAACCTTTTGGTTTTAATGATACTTATACATTATCAGTAAGACAAGACACTGCTAAAAAATACAATCTAGAGACCATTTCAGACCTTGCAAAGGTAGGAGGCGAGCTTAAGCTCGGTGCTACATTAGAATTTTGCAATAGAGCAGATGGTTATTCAGGAATAACTAAAGTATATAACTTGAAATTTAAAAGTGCTAGTGCCATTGATGGAGGACTTCGGTATGCAGCCATAGGTAATAAAAAAGTAGATGCTATAGATGCTTTTAAAACCGAAGGATTATTAAAGTCATATAAACTTAAGGTTTTAAAAGATGATAAACACTTCTTCCCAAATTATGATTGTGTACCCATAGTTAGTAGTAAAACTCTTGAAAAACATCCAGAACTTAAACCTTTAATTAATAAATTAGGTGGCAAGATTACGGAAGAAAAAATGATAGACTTAAATTATAAAGTTGATAAACTTTCCGAGGAACCAGCAAAAGTTGCAGAAGACTTTTTGAGGGAAAATAAATTGATTAAGTAGTATATAAAGTTGTAGAATAGCTTTTATAAGAAGAGGTATAGCAAAATTTTGCTATACCTCTTTTAAAATATTATTTAGACATGAAGTTTTTACCGCGGTGCATGTCAATTTTCTCTACCTTTATTACTTTGAGTGAATCACTATCATCTTTTTCTAACGCTAATTTTCCATACTTATTTACTTCATTTTTATCTCTTGAACCATGTTTAAGGGATGATGCACCACCTATGCATCCACCAGAACAAGCCATTCCTTCTATGAAATTACCGTTTGATCTATTAAATTTTAATAATTTCAAGGCTTTATCACATTCAATAAGACCATCACAACTTATAGGTTTAAAATCAACTGCAACATTTTCAGCATCAACTAAGTGCTTTACGGCTTCGGTAAGACCACCAGCTTTAGCAAAAATTCTTCCATAATAAGAAGCGTTATTTAATGGAAGTTCTTCACACTCATTAAGATCTATTTCAAAAGCATCAATCATTGCCTGAAGTTCTTCAAAAGTCATTACATAATCAGTGATTCCTTTTATATCTGCTTGATTTATTTCCATTTTTTTAGCCGTACAAGGTCCAATAAATACAACTTTAGCTAAAGGATCTGTATTTTTAATGAGCCTAGAAATTGCTATCATCGGTGAAACTGTGCTTGATACATGTTTACCGAGTTCTGGGTAATTTTTCTTAATATATGAAACAAAAGCTGGGCAACAAGAGCTTGTCATAGTTTTGAGCTCCTCGATAGTTTCTATAAATTCTTTTGTTTCATTTTGAACTACCATATCTGCACCAAGGGCTACTTCTACAACATCATGAAAACCCATTTTTTTTATACCTGAAAGTACCTGACCAATCTTAACATCGGTAAATTGACTAGCAATTGCAGGTGCAACGACAGCATATACATGAATATTCTTATCTTCTTTTGATTTCATTAATGCATTAGTAATATCTACTACTGATGATTTATCCATAATTGCACCGAAAGGACATTGATAAACACAAGCACCACATTGTATACATTTTGCATTATCAATTACTGCTTTCTTATCTTCATCAATACTTAAGGCACCTGCACTACAAGCTCTACGACACGGTCTCATAACATCAGAGATTGCATTGTATGGACACGCGGCTTCACATTTGCCACATTCGATACATTTATCTGTATCAATGTAAGATCTACGATTTATAGAGTGAATTGCATCCACAGGGCATACTTGAATACATTTGTGTGTTAAACAACCTCTACAAGCTTCGGTAACCGTAAATCGTTGTATCGGACATTCATCACAAGCAATATTTATTACTTCAATAACATTTTTATTTTTTTTACATCCGCCCATTACAAGTTTTATTCTTTCCCCAATAATTGCTCTTTCCTTATGAATACAACAACGAGTTCTTGCTTTAGGGCCTGGAACAAGAACCTTAAATAGATTTTTACCTTCCTTTTTTAGAGTTCCTTTAATAGCAAGTTTAACTACCTCTGTTATTACCTCGTATTTTATAAGTTGTATATCATTATCAAATTCCTTCAAATTTATCACTTCTCCTATTTTTATAATGTAAAGCTATAAATGTTAAATTTCAAATTTAAAACATTTATAAAGATGAATAAAAGATATTCAATGCATATTATTGAGAATATATATATCGTTCCTAATAATTAGTTTTAGTTATGTTAAAATAATATCACTATGTTAAGAAATCAGCAAGTGGGACCCTTCAGTACCCGGAATGTTACTAGACGCATATCTTCCAGTTATAACAAATTCTAAATCTTATGGTTTATTTTTTATTAATTTCAATATACATTCTATATCTATTAATTAAAAATATAATGCTATAGTAAGCTCAAAGTTTAAATGTAATATGTAATATGTAATGAAATTGTAATAATTCTGTAATCTCTTAATTTGGAATAAGTAGTATTATAAATGTATAGATACGACAACATTTTACATAGGATATGGTAATATTACAAAATATGGACAAGTTGTAATTAACCGTAATAATAACCAGTGTTTATATTTACAAATAAGATGTTAAGGAAGTGTTAAATAAGTGTTAAATATTCATAAGGAAAAGAAACTTAATAAAAGAACTCTAAAAATAAATTTATTATCTGGCTGTATTTTTTTAAGTTTAATAGGTGCACTCATAATAGGTAAAAGTTTTCTTAAAGAAGAGGTTAAAGCTGAACCAGTTACTGCTACAAATAATAATGCATTACAGCATAATAATGAGACCGTTAATAAACCACCAAAAAATTACAGTGTAAATAAAGAAGGAGAAAAGTACATTTATGATGCTACAAAGGTAAATGCCATAGTAAATTACAAAGAAAAAGATGATGGTAAAAAGATAGCATTTCTTACTTTTGATGATGGCCCATCTACCACTGTGACCCCAAAAATACTAGATATTCTAAAAGAGTATAACGTTAAAGCAACATTTTTTTTGGTTGGACAAAATGTAGAAGAGAATGAAAAAAGTAAAGAACTTGTAAAACGTGAATTTGATGAAGGACATGCAATAGGCAATCATACTTATTCTCATAGCCTATCTTTGTTGTTCCCTAACAACAAAGTTAATGTACCTGTTTTCATGAATGATGTGAAAAAAACCGAGGACGCATTAAAAAATATTCTTGGCCAGGATTTTAATACAAATATTTTAAGAGTGCCAGGAGGATATATGTCAAGAACATATTATAAAGACCCAAATTTACCAGAGTTTGATACAAACTTAAAGGAAAAAAACATGGTTAGTATAGATTGGAATGCTCAAATTAAAGATGCAGAAGGTAAGCGCAATAAAAGTCCAGAAGAGTTCCTTAGTATATTAAAGGAAGAGGTTGGAACAAAAGAAAAAGTAATTATATTGATGCATGATACTTATGGTAAAATAGGAACTGCTAATGCATTACCTCAAATTATAGAATATTTAAAAGGTCAAGGATATGAATTTAAAACAATAAAATAAGTGCTAACGCGACTGCCGCGTTAGCACTTATTTTACTTTTTTTTGCCAATCATCCACATAACTACCCGTAGCCCAATGGGACATTACTGGCAGTTCTCCTGATTTAAACTTCAAAGTTAATGAATTTTCTCCAAGGTTATATCCTTTTATAGTAAAAACCATTAATTCTGTATTGGTTATAACAACAACAAAGTCTCTATTAGGAGAGGAGTAAGCATCCACTGCACTAGGAACCTTTGATTTTATTACGTTAAAAGAAGGAAATAAATTATCATAGGTAGTTAAAGATTTAGGTGTTGCATAAGGAATATCAAAATCTATAAATGAGTGCTTACTATTTATTTTTGTTTCCATTCTTCCTCTTAATATCCATCGTCCACCCCTTCTTATTACACCCCAATTAGTATCGACTTTTTTTAGATTTTCATCTTTAATGTTTTTAGGTGCGTTTAAAAGTGTACCTGCCAACGTAGACTTTTCTATTTCCCTCCCCAGTATGCTTGTAAGTTTTATGGATTCTCCCAATAGATTATCCATTGGAAGTATTTTAAACTGATTGTTAGAGTACTTATTTCCTGAATCATTATTATTTACATCCTCTAAAGTATCAATAGAAACATAATTACTACCTACAAATTTAATAGCCATACTACCTTCCGTTTTGGTATACTTTATTTGTTTTGAATTTGCATTTATGGGTTTAGTCGGATTAATTGGATTAATTGGATAAGACCAAAGTACATCCTTAGCATCTCCGTTTTCTATTTTCTTACTTATCCCTACCTTCCAAAATCCATCTTGCCTTGGCAGTAACAAATCTTTAGTTTCCACAATGGGTAGGATTTTACCATTTACCGAACTAATCCATAAGGTTTTATATAAATATTTGCTAAGCCCATCTTCTACTTTAGGATTTTCATACCTTAATCCAAGTAATAATCCTGACTTAGACCTTATTTCTTTTTCTGCCTTGCTGATTAAAATTTTTGTGTTATCTTCCTTATCTTTATCATAGGAAGGCGTAGCACTAGAATCTTTTGCTTTATGAAAATATAATAAAATGCCCTCATAATTTTTTATTAAAGTTACCTCATCCAATTTTATGTATTCATCAAAAAAAATATTATTGGAGTTAATGGTTATAATTTGCACATCAGTATTTTGTATTCCTAAACTTTTAGCACTTATTTTTATAGTATTCCAAAAATAACTTTTAGTATTTACGGACTTAACTTTATATTTCGGATTATTAGAGGTGTTACCATTAAAATTAACTGTATCTTCACTAAAATAAGCAGTCTTTCCAATTAATTGTTTTGCCTTCTTATCATCTATTGTAGCACCCGCAATAGAAACATATTTTTCTACCGTCCAGCTTCCTTCTATAGGAGACACCGTTAGTTTTTTATGTAATGCTTGAGAGCTTAAATTTAACCCCATATATTGACTCCATATAAAAAATATAATAGAGCATAAAATAAAAAATAAACATATTGCTTTTTTCACTGGGAGTCACCTCTTATATATTTGAATTTATTATTTTTTATGCCAAAGGTAAGAATATCCTAACATCTGTACCCATGCCATATTCACTTGTTATCTCAAGTTTACCATTATGCATTTCTATAATTTCTTTACAGAGAGAAAGTCCGATCCCATTTTGTGACATACTCGTTCTTCCTTTGAAAAATTTTTCTGTAACTTTAGGCAAATCTGCTGGTGAAATTCCTATTCCATTATCCTTTATAATAATGCAAATATCATTACCAACAATGCATGCTTCGAGTGTTACATTGCCTCCCTCTTTTGTAAAATTAAAGGCATTGTCCAAAATGTTAATAATAACTTGATTCAGCCTTTTCTCGTCTGCAAAAACTGGTGATAAATCTTTTTGTATTTTAACAGTAAAATTAATATTGTGACGTATTGACTTTGGCATAAACTGTTTTTCTATATAAGCTATAATGATTTGAATATTTACATATTCTTTTGTAAGTGGTGCTTTTCCAGATATGAATTTAGAAAAGTCCAACAATTCTTCCACCATTCCTGTAAGTCTATCACTTTCCTTCTCTATGATATTAAGTCCAACTAGAATTTCCTCCTTATCTTCTAAACTACCAGAGCTAATAGTTGCAGCCCACCCTTTTATAGATGTCAGTGGAGTTCTAAGTTCATGAGAAACAGATGCAATAAATTCATTTTTTAACTTTTGATTTTTTTGGATTTCTTCTGCCATAAAATTAAATGTATCGGACAGTTCTCCAACTTCATCATTTCTTCTTTTTTCAAGTCTTTCATCGAAGTTTCCAGACGCAAATTTTTTAGCTAGATTATTTACATCCTCTAATGGTTCCACAATGGTGTTAGAAATAAATATACTAGAAACACCAGAAATCACAATTACCAGCGCTCCAACTCCTAAAAAAAGAAATGTTATTTTACGAATCAGTGCATCTACCTCAGATAATGAAGTAACAAACCGTAGTACACCCTCTATTTTATTATAGGATTTTAAGGGGTAGGAAACATACATAAAATTTTCTTTTGTAGATTTATCTCTCTTAGTAAAAGTCCCAAGTTCCCCTATCAATGCTTTTTTTACATCATCGTCTTCAATAGATTTCTCATTAAAATTACCAATGGAATCCATTATCATCATTCCTGAGTTATCAATAATTTGGACCTCAGCAGAGGTGTTTTTCCAAAAAATATCAGCATTATTCTCCACATTTTCCTTTAAACTAGATGAAGAAAAATAATTATCATAAAAATTAACAGAACCCTTAATTTGTTTTGAAAGCAAAGACTCCATGTTTTTGTAATAATATTTTTCTATAGAAACGGTAAGAAAAACTTCTAAGGTGATTACAGTGAAAAAAATCACTAATAGATAACTCCAAACAAGTCTGGCTTTTATACCTCTCAAAATATCACCTCTTTTTCCATCTATATCCAAACCCCCATACTGTTTCTATATATTCTGGTTTAGAGGGGGTAGCTTCAATTTTTTCTCTAAGACGTCGTATATTAACATCTACAATTTTGGAGTCTCCAAAGTATTCATAATGCCATACTAAGTTTAATAAGTCATCTCTACTAAAAGCTTTTTCTTCATTTTCCATGAAGGTCTTCAAAATCAAGTATTCTTTAGGAGTTAAATCTAGAAGCTGGTGATTTTTATATACCTTCATTGAAACAGTATCTATGATGAAGCACCCAGAGATTAATTGCTCAGGATTTTTATCTTCATTATGATTCATTCGTCTAAGTAGAGAATTTGCTCTGGCAATAAGCTCTAAAGGATTAAATGGTTTTACCATGTAATCATCAGCGCCATACTCAAGTCCCATGATTTTATCCATATCTTGTCCTCTAGCAGTAAGCATGATAATACCGAGCT
>DAVZGU010000058.1:0-8093 GCA_052274215.1 Clostridium sp.
TAGGATCTACTATAATTACGTATGTAATCTTTAAAAGGCAAGAAGCTTTAAAAAGGGTAAAGGCCGCAGGTAATATTTTTGATAATTCTAATGAAGCAATATTAATTACAGATGCAGAAACTCGTATTAGATATGTAAACAAAGCTTTTTTACATATTACAGGGTATAAAGAAACAGAAGTTTTAAGTGTAAAAACTTCCGCTTTTAAATCAGGAAAGCATGGTAAAGAATTTTATAAAAATATGTGGCAAGCTATAGAAGTCTATGGAAATTGGCAAGGTGAAATCTGGGACAGAAAGAAAAATGGGGAACTTTATCCTAAGTGGTTAAACATACTCCAAATAAAAGGTGATAATGATAAGGATATGCAATATGTAGGTATATTTGAAGACTTAACTTTATTAAAAGAAAGGGAAGAAAGAATTAATATTCTAAAAAATTATGATGGGCTTACTTCACTTCCTAATTTATCTTTAATGAAAAAGTTAATCAGTGAAAAAATCAGTGAAAATTCTAATAAGAAAGATTATAAATATAGTTTAGTATCATTAACAATTACAAATTATGATATTGTAAAGGCTGGTTTAGGCTTAAAGAAAGCGGATTGCTTAATAATAACTACATTAAAAAGAATAAAAGGTCATATGAAGGATAATTTTGTTATAGGTTCTCCAGGGAAAAATGAATTTATGATTCTTTTAGAATGTAGTAAAAGTGATAATAATATATTGGAGTTTGTTAATAATGTATTAAATGAATTCAAAAATCCTTTTGTAATAGAGGACCTAGAAATATACGTTCAATTAGCTATAGGAGTTGCAAGCTATGATAATTATTTAGATACTGTAGAATTAATAATTGAAAATGCTAATATAGCAAAGGCATGTGCAGCAGAGGAAGCTGAGAGTAGTGTTCAATTTTATAAGACTGATCTTAAGGAAAAGTATTTAGAAAATATTAAAATGAAACATCTACTAAGTGGAGCATTAGAAAGAGGTGAGTTATATTTAACTTATCAACCTCAAGTGGATTTGGAATCTGAGGAAATAGTGGCAGCAGAGGCTCTAATAAGATGGAAAAGTCCAGAACTCGGAAATATATCACCAGTTAGATTTATTCCTATTGCCGAAAAAACAGGACTTATTCTGCCAATTGGGGAATGGGTATTAGATGAAGCCTTAAGGCAAAATAAAAATTGGAGCGAAGAGAAGCTTAAACCTATTTTAATGTCAGTAAATATTTCTCCTGTGCAATTTAAAAAAGTGGATATTTTTAAAATGATACAGGATAAGTTAAAGAAGTATGACTTATTAGGTGAATCACTGGAAATAGAGGTTACAGAGGGATTACTACTAGGTAATGATCCTGATTTAATGGCACAGCTCAATAGTATTAATAATATTGGGGTAAGACTTGTGATGGATGATTTTGGTACAGGATATTCTTCTTTAAGCTATTTAAGAAAATTTAAATTTGATAAGATAAAAATAGATAGAGAATTTATTAAAGATTATCCGGAAGATGATGATGGTACTATAGCAAAAACAATTATAAATTTATCTAAAAATTTAGAGATTAAAGTTATAGCAGAGGGTGCAGAAACAGAGGAACAAATCGATTTTTTAAGGAAAAATAAATGCGACCAAATTCAAGGGTATTATTATAGTCCTCCAGTTTTGCCCGAGAAATTTGAAAAAATGCTTAGAAAAGAGCATTTTTAAGGAAAAATAGTAAGTAAAGAAAACATCAAACACTTAAATAATTTAAATGTTTGGTGTTTTTAATATTTTAGCCTCACGGGTTATGATTTAAGGCATTTTATTTAAATTTTGAATTATCTTAATTGTAGTGTTTTTCTATATTTTATTGCACTTTGAATTATTAAAAAATTTAACAATTTCCCACCAACCAGTAGAAGCAGCACCAAGGATGCAGGCTAGTATAGTGGTTTTAAAATTCAGAGCTACAGTTTTAAAAATAGGATGAGCAGCTGGAATATACACTATTGAAAATAACATTACTAAGGCTAAACTATTAATGTAAAATCTAGCTTTGCTACCTTTTTCCTTGAAAACACTAATTAGATACTTAGTGTTGGATCTATTAACTAAGACTAAAATTACATTTCCGACTATCAAGCTCATTAAAGAAAAAGTTCTTGCATAGTCTGCACTTAGACCTGAGTCGACCATATAGTGGAAAGGTAAAAAGGCTGCTAAAAACATTGTTGTACCCTGTAATAAGACCTTTTTTGTTAATCCTCTTGTTAGTAGCGGTTCATCTGGCAAGCGTGGGGGCTGCTCCATTATATAATCTTCTGCTGGTTCACCTTCAAAAACGATAGAGCAGGTTGGATCCAAGATTAACTCTAAAAGCACGATATGAACAGGTAATAATATTTGTGGTAAGTTAAAAATAGGTGAAAATAACGCTAAGGCCATAATGGGAATATGAATTATCATTATATATACCATAGCTTTGCGAATGTTATCAAAAACCCTTCTTCCATCTTCTATGGAATGAACTATAGTTGTGAAATTATCATCCAGTAGAATCATATCGGCGGCTTCTTTCGCAACTTCTGTTCCTCTTTTGCCCATTGCAATACCTATATTAGCATTTTTTAGGGCTGGGGCATCATTTACGCCATCGCCAGTCATTGCAACAATTTCACCATTCTTTTTAATTGCCTTAACTATCTTCATTTTATGTTCTGGAATTACTCTTGAGAAAATATCACAATGCTTCACTGCCTCGCAAAGTTCGTCGCTGGTCATAGCATCAATTTCATCTCCAGTAATAGCAGAGTTATTAAAATTAAGACCTATTTCATTTCCTATGGCTATAGCTGTTTTAGAATAATCTCCTGTTATCATCATTACTCTTACTCCAGCTTTTTTACATACATTTATAGCATCCTGTACGCCTTCTTTCGGTGGATCTTGAAGTCCGATTAATCCCTTAAAACATAAACTATACTGTTCTAAATTATCATGAAGGATACAAGTTACTAAATCTGCAAGGGCAATAACCCTTAACCCTTTGCTAGCCATATCATCTATAATATTTAAAATTTTTGCTTCTTCATTTGGACATAAATTACATAGTGGTAGTGTAGTTTCTGGAGAACCTTTAGCTGCTATATAATAGGTATCATTTTCTTTATAAATGTTCGCCATTCTTTTGGTTTTAGAATCAAAAGCAAATTTTTTAGCTAGCTCAAGATTATAAAGCTCATTTATGTCTATTTTATCATTGCCAGCTGAAACTATTGCTTTTTCCATAGGATCATAGGGATCTTTTTCGCAAGCTAAAACTAAAAGCTTAGCTAAATCTTTATCCTGAAGTTTATCTGGGTCTATAAATTCATTGCTATATATAGATTTTGCCCTCATAATATTTTGTGTGATTGTTCCTGTTTTATCTACACAAAGAACGGTGGTAGAACCTAAAGTTTCCACAGCAGGTATGCTGCGAATTAAGGTGTTCTTTTTAGCTAATCTAAATGCACCTAGGGATAAGAATATTGTAAGCACTACGGGGAACTCCTCTGGAATAATGGCCATAGCTAAGGTTATACCAGCTAATATACTCTTAACAAATTCACCAGTATGAATATAGGAAAAACCTATTACTATAATGCATAAAACAAAACCAGCAATAGCTAATGTTTTTACTAAATGAGATACTTTCTTTTGAAGAGGAGAGGGTTCTTGCTTTGTTTCACTTATAGCTTTTCCTATTTTCCCATATTCTGTTTCAAAGCCTATTGTCTTTACTCTAGCAGTGCATTTCCCAAAATTAGACAAGGTGCCTGCATATAAATAATCCTGTTTCCAGTATTCATTTGAGTGATCTATAGTTCCGGTAGGTACCTTATATACAGGTTCGCTTTCTCCAGTAAGGGAAGATTCATCAACTGAGAAATTTGATTCTTCGACTACTTCACAATCTGCTGGAATACGATCTCCCTCTGATAAAAAAATTATATCAGAAGGTACAAGCTCGCAACTTTTGATTACTTGTTTTTTTTCATCCCTAAGGGCTATAACATGGGGCGCCGTCAAATCTTTTAAAGCATCCATAGTTTTTTCAGTTTTCCATTCCTGAACGAAGGTTATAGTAGCAACAAAAATAACAAAGATAAGCATTATACTGCCTTCTTTTGGTTCACCTAAAATAAAATATAAAGTTGAGGCTCCTGCTAATAATAAAAACATAGGCTCTTTGAATACACTTAAAAATTTTATTATGGGATTAGACTTTTTAACGCTCACAAGCTCATTAAAACCATATTTTTCTCTAAGAGCTTTTACCTCGGCATTGCTCAAACCTTTTAATGAATTATTTTTCAATTATTACACCTCATTATCAATTAATAATACATATACTAACTATTATATGTATTAAACATATAAATGCTAAAGGTTTCAAAAAAAATAATATAAATATATATTATCAATTGAGAATTATATGCAGATATTAATGAGAGTTAATTGTGAATAATACATATTATTAATTATGAAACTACTGAAAATCGCTTTTATTTAGAAAAACAATATGAAAATAATATTAAGGAGTAGAAAGGATTGTACTGCAAATTTTACCTTTTGATGCAGGGATATCAAGTAAGTCTTGAACCGGGACAAAACTATAACCTTTACTCTTAAGTGAACTTATTATCTGAGGCAATGCTTTAACAGTATTAGATAAATCCTCACCTGCACAATGTTGTAATATTATTCCACCTGGGTATAATTCGTTACTAACATAATTCATTATTTGAGGTACAGGAGTTTTATCCCAGTCTCTTGTATCTATGGACCAATCTATCATTTTGTACCCTAGGGATGAAATTTCATTGGTTATTTGTGGAGTTGTTGAACCATATGGAGGACGAAACATTGCAGTATTAAACCCTGTAATTTTGTAAAGTAATTGTTCAGTTTTTTGTACTTGTTCTTTAACCCTATCAGGGGGCAATTTTGATAAAAGCGGATGATCCCAAGTATGGTTTCCAATTGAATGTCCTTCATTAACCATACGACGAACCATCTCTGGATGAGCTTGTGCACGCAATCCAACAATGAAGAATGTAGCTTTTACATTGTTTTGCTTTAAAATTTCGAGAATTTGAGGTGTGTAGTATACATCTGGTCCGTCATCAAACGTTAATGCAACTTTTTTTAAAGTTTGATTAGGTGAACAATATAAAACACGTGCTGATGAGGGATTATCTGCAATAGGTCTAGTTAAACACCCTAATCCTACCATTAAATCCGATACGTCTTTATTTACTTTAAATGGTGACGATTTCGCCTTGTTTTGATCATTGACATGATATTTACCTTTAGAGTTAACTTCTGATATTCTTTTGTTTTTACTCGCAAATTGCCAACTAATGAGGATACTAGTAACAAGTATAATAACTATTATTGTAGTTTTTTTTAATAATTTCATAATCAACACCTCATTTCTCTGTAAATTTTATATTTATTTGAATTATCAGTTGAAAATTAAGCATAACTTTAGTTTCTGCAAAATAAAAAATAATATATGCTGTATTATTTTCTAAAATAATAATAATTAGACAACAAAGGTAGTTAAAGGCTATATTCATAATATATTTGGGTTTTTATACAGTTTATGGTGGCGATAATATGATTAAATAAGTATTTTATGTTGTATTTCTTATTATAATTATAATTGTAATTGAGGAAGTCACGGATAATAGGAAGGTATTAAATTTAATACCTTCCTAAATTTATTAATGCTATATCAATAGTTTAATGTAACGAAGTTTTATTTGTAAATACAAAAATTTTAATTATGAAATTCGATAATACCTAGTATTAGTAGTATTATGCCTGAAAATAATGGTGCATATTTACCCAAAATTTTACCTAATACATGATTACCTATAGCTTCACCAAATATAATTGTAAGGATACTTAATATAAACGTGGATATGACTGTAAATTGAATGCTAACTCCTGTTATGCTTGCAGCTATTCCGGTTCCTAAATTATTAAAAGTTAATCCGAATGCTACAATGAGAGCCTCTTTCATATTTATGTCACCAGAGTTATCTAGATCTGATTTTTCGGCATAATCAATCATATCAGTAATATTTTTTAAGGCAAGTTCCTTTGACTTTGTGTTATTTACAAATTTTATTATGCTCTGGAGTATAAAATATACTCCCAAGATAATAATAACTATAGCACCCAAACCATTAGCTACAGAGTGAGGTAAAAATTTTGATATATACGCTCCAATTAACATAGATAAAAGTGTTCCTATAGAGGTTACAATTGCTATTATAAGATTTGCAATTAGCCCTATCCTTACTTTTTTTATTCCGTAAGCGATTCCTACAACGGCGTTATCTAGGTTAGAGGATAAGCTAAATGATAATGCTGATAAAATTAATGCCATATATGTTCTCCCCTTTTATCATTTACATTCTAATATATGGGTTGTAAACTTATATGGTGATTAAGCTATACTGGAAAATTTATTTAAGTGTTAATGATAGGAAGTATCTGTGTGAAATGATGATAACGGTTTCCAATTGATAATATAAATTGGAAACTATTGATATTATCATTGACATACTTTGGTTTTACGCATATTATAAAAATATAGACTAAAACTAATTGAGAATAACAATTTAATATTCTTGTTAGGTGAGGTTACTGTATAGAAATATGCTACTGCCCAGAAATGTCGAGAGACGCCAATGGGTCAGCAGGTACTACCGGATTAAGGTTTTACTTAATGTAGCTGACTACATTCATAGATAATATGAATGATTATGTTCTACGCTTTACAGTGCTAAAACTCAACGAGTGGAGAAGGTATTATTTGATTCGTATTGAATCTCTTCACTTGTTGTGGAGAGCTTTTTTATTTTAACGACAGTTCAGAAGGAAAGTCTCCTACTTCTATAAGTGGAAGTTACATACAATAACAAAGAAAAAACTTCAAGGGGAGTCTAAATATTCGGCAAGAAGTTGTTGATGAATCTTAAAGGAAGATGATTTAAGGAGGTGATTGGCATGGATGATGGCCCTGAAGATAGTGATTTAATAAACAAATTCAATGAATTTCATATCATCAACATAGCCAATTGCTATTTAAAAGGCATTTTTTATTAAGTAGATATTAGCTATGGTAGAAGTATAAGTTTATTTAGATTACTACGAGATGTGTTAATTCATAATACAAATCATAGGAGGTTTTAAAATGAAGCATACAGTAAATTTTATTAAAAGAAAGTTTGGATTATTTGATATTATAATATTTGCATCAATAATAGCATTATTGTATATTTTAGTCTCACCAAGTAGCAACCATGCTTCAACCGGTCAAAATGTGGTGATTTCAACAAGTTTATCAAAGCTTCCAATTTATGCACTTAAGTCAGTTGGAAGAATGAGCGTAGCATATGTTTTATCATTGATATTTACATTTATATACGGATATATGGCTGCCCATAACGAAAAGGCAGAGAAGGTTCTGGTACCTATACTTGATATTTTGCAATCAATTCCTGTACTTTCATTCTTACCAGCTGTTGTTTTGGGATTAGTTGCAGTATTCCCTAATGGTAATATAGGAATTGAAATTGCTTCAATTATTTTGATTTTTACCGGTCAGGTATGGAATATGACCTTCAGCTTTTATCATTCAATTAAGAATATTCCGAGAGACTTAAAAGAAGCAACTGAAGTTTTTCAATTAAGTAAATGGCAACAATTTAAAACCCTGGAACTTCCATTTTCAGCTATAGGTCTCGTTTGGAATAGCATGATGTCTTGGGCTGGTGGGTGGTTCTTTCTAATGGCATGTGAAATGTTTACCTTAAAGGGTAGAAATTTTAGACTTGAGGGTTTAGGATCTTACCTTCAAACAGCAGCTAATCAGGGAGATACAAAAGCACTTTTATGGGGAATATTTACATTAGTAATGGTAATCGTACTGTTAAATGAATTAGTTTGGAAACCTGTAATTGTATGGTCTGATAAATTTAAAGTAGAGCTTACCGGAAATGATGAAAAATCTCATTCATTCATTCTTACAATGATAAG
>DAVZGU010000059.1:0-8093 GCA_052274215.1 Clostridium sp.
AATATACTGCAACAGTTTGAATTCCCATTTCATTACACGCCCTGATTATTCTTACGGCTATCTCGCCTCTATTAGCAATTAATATCTTCTTAAACATATCGTTTACCTTCCCCACACTTAAAATTATTAACTAAAGTGTTTTTAATGTTTATTTTCCTACTGCAAATGTAATTTCAGCTTGTGCCACTTTAACTCCATTTACTGTAGCTATGCCTAGACCTATTCCAACAGGCCCTTTCATTTTTATTATTTCTACATCAAGTTTTAACACATCTCCCGGAACAACTTTCTTTCTAAATTTAGCTTTATTAATACCACCAAAGTAAGCTATTTTACCTTTATAGCTTTCCATACTTAAAAGTGCCACCGCTCCAACCTGCGCTAAAGCCTCAATAATTATTACTCCTGGAAGTATAGGTTCTTCTGGAAAATGCCCCTGAAAGAAATACTCATTCATAGTAACATTCTTATACCCAACAGCTCTTTTGCCTGGTTCTAGTTCCTCTACTTTATCCACAAATAAAAATGGATATCTATGAGGAATAATTTCTTGTATTTGTTTTATATCCAAAGTACTACCTTTTATATCTTCCATATTAATGATTCCACCTTTCATGCAATTACACCAGTCACCTTATGACAGTTTTAAGCTGTCTTTTCGCCACTAATTTTTAATTATTTTGAACAATGGCTGTCCGTACTCTACCATATCTTCATTTGAAACTAATACTTCTACAACTTCTCCATCTACTTCGCTTTCAATTTCATTCATAAGCTTCATAGCTTCTAAAATACAAAGTGTATCTCCAACTTTAACCTTAGTACCAACTTTTACAAAATTCTTTGATTCAGCACTTGGAGAAGAATACATAGTTCCAACAATAGGTGATTTAACTACAAATACGTTTTCCTTGGGTATTTCCTTTTCTACATTTTCTGTAGTTCTAGCTATATCATTTTCTAGTTTTTCTAAATACACTTTTTTAGAAGCTACCTCTTCCCTGGTAAGGGTTTCCTTAGCAACTTGCTCTAAAGGTGCAGAATTTAAAGGTATTCTTTCTATTACCACCTGTTGTTCTTTTTTCTCCATCATTATTCTGATACCTTCTGTCTCAATTTCAAAAGAAGTAAGAAGCGATTCACTAACGGTTTTTATTAGCTCTTGAATATTTTTATAATCCATAATTATCTACCATCCCATTTTTTTAATATAATAGTAGCATTATGACCACCAAAGCCTAATGAATTTGACATTGCATATTTAAGTTGCTGTTTTCTTCCTACGTTTGGAACGTAATCTAAATCACAATCTTCATCTGGCACTTTATATCCTATAGTTGCTGGCACAAAACCTTCTTCTAATGCTTTTGCACATACAATAGCTTCTATAGCCCCTGATGCTCCTAAAAGATGACCTGTCATGGACTTTGTTGAACTTACAGGTATTTTATATGCGTATTCCCCAAAAGCAGATTTTATAGCTATAGTTTCAAACTTATCATTATATGGAGTACTTGTTCCATGTGCATTAATGTAAGATACTTCTGATGCATTAACATCTGCGTCTTTAAGCGCCATTACCATTGATCTTGCCGCTCCTTCTCCATCTGGAGATGGTGAAGTTATATGATAGGCATCACAAGTTGATCCATAACCCTTAACCTCTGAATATATTTTTGCATTTCTTTTTTCTGCATGCTCTAAAGATTCAAGTATAACTATACCTGCACCATCTCCCATAATAAAACCATCCCTCTCTTTATCAAAAGGAATTGATGCTCTTAAAGGATCTTCACTTTTGCTTAAAGCTGTTAGTTGTGCAAACCCCGCTAAAGCTAGCGGACTTATTGAAGCCTCTGAACCTCCAGCTATTATTATGTCTGCTCTTCCATCTTGAATCATGTGAAAAGCATCTCCTATTGCATTAGTTCCTGTAGCACAAGCCGTAACAACGCTCGAGCACATACCTTTAGCCCCATACTTTATTGCAATATTCCCAGCTGCCATATTGCCTATTATCATAGGTATTAAGTAAGGGGTAACTCTGCTTGGTCCCTTTTCCATAAGCTTTGCATTCTCTTTCTCAATAGTACCAATTCCGCCTATTCCTGAACCAACTATTACTGCTAATCTTTCACTATCTATAGCATTTAAATCTAGTCCTGAATTTTTGATTGCCTCATCCGCTGCAACCATTGCATACTGACAATATTTATCCATTTTTCTAGCTTCTCTTTTGTCCAAGGCAACCGTTACATCAAAATCCTTAACCTCTGCAGCCAGCTTACATTTAAAATTTGAAATATCGAAAGCCTTAATTACATCTATGCCACAAGTACCTTTTTTTATATTATCCCAAAAACTATTTACATCATTTCCTATAGGAGTAACTGCTCCCATGCCTGTTATAACAACTCTATTCTTCATAAAGTAAACCCTCCTTTAATTATTACCTAAAGGTACTATATTACCTAAGTTACATTACCATTCCACCATCTACATTTATAACTTGACCTGTTATGTATGAAGCTTCCTCTGAGGCTAAAAACGCTACTACATTTGCCACATCTTCTGGCGTTCCAAGTCTCCTTAGCGGAATAGTGCTCATTATAGTATCCTTTACCTTTTCAGTCAAACCACTCGTCATATCTGTTTGAATATATCCTGGTGCTACTGCATTACAAGTAACTCCACGGCCCCCAAATTCTCTAGCCACAGCCTTAGTCATTCCTATTATACCTGCCTTTGCAGCGGAATAATTTACTTGGCCTGCATTTCCTGTAAGCCCAGATACTGAAGATATATTTATTACTCTTCCACTTCTCTGTTTAAGCATTATGGCCGATACATGTTTTGTGCAATTAAAAGCACCCTTTAGGTTAATATCTATAACGCTGTCAAAATCAGCTTCCTTCATTCTCATTAAAAGACCATCTTTTGTTATACCAGCATTATTAACTAGGATATCTAAGCTTCCGAACTCTTCAACACTTTTTTTCATCATATTTTCCACATCACTATAACTACTAATATCACATTGAATCGCTAACACCTTAACTCCCAAATCTTCTATTTCTTTAACTACTTCGCGCACTGCGTCTTCACTATTTCTATAGTTAACAACTACATTTGCTCCAAGCTTTGCTAGCTTTACGGCTATTGCTCTTCCAATACCTCGACTAGCTCCTGTAACTACTGCTGTTTTCCCTTTTAACATAAATTCATGCTCCTTTACATCTTTCATAGGATTCCACTTCTTAATCAATTCTATTGTTTAAGCAATTCTATCGCTTTATTTAAAGATGCTATATCTTCTACATTCACCAGTGTAAGTTTTCTATCTATTTTCTTGATAAATCCACACAGAACCTTACCTGGGCCTATCTCTACGAAGGTATCAACACCATCTTTTATCATATTTCTTATAATTGTTTCCCATAAAACGGAACTCATAACTTGAAGTTTTAAATTGCCTTTAATATCATCTTTGCCTTTTACATAATCACCATTCACATTTGTCATTACTGGAATAGTAATATCTTTAAGGTCTATATTTTCAAGTTCAATTTCTAACTTCTCTGCTGCTGGTTTTAACATAGAAGTATGGAATGGTGCGCTTACAGGTAAAGTAACAGCCCGTTTTGCGCCTTTTTTCATAGCTCTTTCACGAGCTAGTTCTACCGCCGCTATTTCCCCGGCAATTACTATTTGTCCTGGGCAGTTTAAATTAGCGATTTCTACTATCCCAGAGGTTCTAGCCTCACTACAAGCTTCTTCAACTAAGTTAGCTGCAAGACCTAAAATAGCTGCCATAGTTCCTATTCCTACAGGCACTGCTTCCTGCATAAATCTTCCACGCTTTTTAACAAGCTTTACTGCATCTTTAAAATCCATAGCTCCACTACAAACCAGTGCTGAATACTCTCCAAGACTAAGTCCTGCAGTTACATCACATTTTATGCCATGTTCTTTTAGCGCCATAAGAGCTGCTATACTAGTAGTTAAAATAGCTGGTTGAGTATTCTCTGTGATATTTAGCTCTTCTTCTGTGCCCTCAAAACAAAGTTTACTTAGATCAAAATTAAGTTCTTTATCTGCTATATTAAATATATTTTTGCAAACCTCTATATTTTCAAATAATTCCTTGCCCATACCAATATATTGAGCTCCCTGTCCAGGAAAAATAAAAGCAATTTTACTCATATTTCCCTCCTTAAATAATAATATTATTTTTTATCTAAATTTTGTAATAGCTTCTTCTGCCTCTGCAAACATTTCTTCTATAATTTCCTTGCAGCTTTGTTCTTTCTTTACAAGCCCTGCAATTTGACCCGCCACAACAGATCCCATCACTATATCCCCTTCTTTTACTGCCTTTTGTAGGCATCCTCGTCCGAGTGCCTCTAACTCCTCTACTGGAGCATTTTCTTTCTCAAGCTTTTGGAATTGTCTTGATAACTTATTTTTCAAAGCCCTAACCGGATGCCCTGTAGGTCTTCCTGTAACTACAGAATCTATATCTTTTGCAGCCAATACCTTCTTTTTGTAATTTTCATGTATTGTACATTCATTTGCTACTAAAAATCTTGTTCCTACTTGAACTCCCTGGGCTCCAAGCATAAATGCCGCTGCCATACCACGTCCATCACCTATGCCACCTGCTGCAATTACTGGGATATTAACTCCGTCAACAACTTGAGGAACCAGGGCCATAGTTGTAAGTTCACCAATATGTCCTCCTGATTCACAACCTTCTGCAATAACTGCATCTGCTCCCGCTCTCTCCATACGTTTAGCAAGAGCCACTGACGCTACCACTGGTATTACTTTAATCCCGTGTGACTTCCAAAGTTCCATGTATTTACCTGGATTTCCCGCCCCTGTAGTAACCACTTTAATGCCTTCTTCACATACAAGATGTGCAATTTCTTCTGCATTCTCACTTAAAAGCATTACGTTAACGCCAAAAGGTTTATCTGTTAATTTCTTTGCTTTTCTGATCTCATCTCTTACATAATCAACTGGTGCATTGGCTGCCGCTATAATACCTAGTCCCCCTGCATTAGATACAGCTGACGCTAAACTACTGTCTGCAACCCAAGCCATCGCTCCTTGTATTATTGGATATTTCACACCTAAATCTTCGAAAAATACGGAATTAAACATTTTACCACTCCTTTAAATCATATAGTTAAATCATCTCCTGCGGAGCTGCAATATTAACAACTCCAGAAGGAAATTTATACTCCCATTGAAGTTTCTCCCTTGTTATAGAAGTGGGGGGGTCCCCTTCTGAAATGTAGTTAAAGTCAGATAATTATAGAAAAAAAAGCATATATTACGTGGACTACATTTCATGTAATATATACTTTTTTATCATACTGAAGTAAACTAATTTTTAATATGCATAGTAGTCCAGCTCTCTAATCATCTAACCCATTAATTCCTATTATTTTAATTTTTCTTCTATATATGTAACAATTCCCTTTACGTCTTTAATGTTTTCTATATCTTCATTCGGTATTTCAATTTCAAAGGCTTCTTCGAGTGACATTACAATTTCAAATATTTCAAGAGAATCTATTCCTAAATCATCTGTGAAATTTGCCTCCATTTTAACCTCTGCTTCATCTATCCCTAATTGTTCAACTATTACATTTTTAACTTTTTCAAATACCATTACTAATTCCTCCTAATATTTTATTTATTAATTGTCCATTCTATTAATGAAGCTCCGTAGGTTAATCCACCGCCAAAGCCTACAAGTATAATCTTATCTCCAGCTTTTAATAAATTCTTCTTATTCATTTCATCTATTGCTATGGCTATACTTGCTGCTGAAGTATTTCCATAACGATCTAAGTTCACAAAGAATTTATCTTTATCAGCCTTCAATTTTCTAACAACAAAATCTATTATTCTGTAGTTTGCTTGATGGCAAACTACATACTTAATATCCTCTAATGTGTAATTATTTTCATTTAAAATTTCATTTATGCTGCTTGCAATAGTCTTTACTGCAAATTTAAAAATCTCTTTGCCATCCATACTTATTTTTGCATTGAAATTTTCATTTCCTTCTATAAAAGTGTTTTTTACATCTACAGTTGGACAAGTTAAAACTCCGCCCTTTTCACCTTCTGAAGCTGAATTTATAGAAATAATTCCTTTTTTACTACCTGCCTCAAGAACTGCTGCTCCTGCTCCATCTCCAAAGAGTATACAAGTGTTTCTATCTGTCCAATCAACAATCTTTGATAGAACCTCTGCGCCTATTATTAAGGCTCGTTTACGTTCTCCCGTTTTAAGAAATTGCGTTGCTATATTAAGGGCAAATATAAACCCTGTACATGCTGCTGATATGTCAAAGGCCATAGCATTAACTGCTCCAATATTTCCTTGAACTATGCATGCAGTGGCTGGGACAAATTGATCTGGTGATGTACTTGCAAGAATTATCAAATCTATATCGCAAGCTTCAATCTTTGCATTCTTTAATGCCTCAAGAGCTGCTTTTGTAGCTAAGTCTGAAGTATTTTCGCCTTGCGATATATGTCTCTCTTTAATACCTGTCATAGAAGTTATCCATTCATCAGATGTATCTACAATTTCTGCTAATTGATGATTAGTCATTATGTTTAGAGGAGCATAACTTCCTGTACCAATTATTTGTACCTCTTTCATTGCTTAACTGCTCCTTTCATTAACCTTCTAATCTGTGTTTTTTTCTAAAGATAGTATTAACTTTCTAGTTTGTATTTTTCTTTGAAGAAAGCATTTAATTTTTCAAGAGATTTTATTAGTATCTCTTCTTCTTCTGCATTTAGACCATCTATAGTTGCGTGCACCATATGAGAATGAAATTTTTCATGTATTCTATATGCAAGCTTTCCTTTTCTAGTAAGCGCAATCATTACTGATCTTCTGTCTTCTTCTCCTCTTTTTCTATCTACATACCCTTTTTTTAAAAGTTTGTTGATAGCCGTTGTAAGAGTACCAACAGTAATTTTAAGGTCTTGAGCTACCTCTGACATAGTTCTATACTTATACATGCCTATTGCATCAATAGTGTGTATTTCCGTTATAGATAGGTCTTTAAGTATCCCTTCTTTAAGTGCCCTCTGTTCTATCTGTAATATATCGCTAAATGTCTCTACTAACAATTCATTTACAACTCCAACAGATTTGCTCATATTTATCACCATTTCCCGTACTTTAATTTTCATATGCTTTGACAATCAAAGTATATCTATGGAATGGTTATTTGTCAATGATTTTTCCATAAATATACATCAATTCATATTTAATTTATATTTACCATAAAATTAAAACAGCTCTTCTGCCTCTTGCACTAGTTCACTCACAAGTTCTTTAACCGATACAATTTTATCTACTTTATAAGCATTACTTCCCACAAAGATAAGTCCATTATCTAAATTACCTTTTACTGCTTGTATTAACGCTTCCGTAATACAATAAGGAGTTTTTTGAGGATTACAGTCCTTAATGCATAAATAACATTTTTCCACTTTACAACCACTTTCCTGAGTGAGCTTCATAAACTTATTGTTAATAGCTCTGCCTGGCATACCTACCGGACTTTTTACTATCTTTATATCTTCTTCTTTTAAATTAATATAAGCCATTTTAAAAGCTAAACTAGCATCACACTCCTGCGTAGCCACAAATCTAGTAGCCATTTGTACCCCTGCTGCTCCAAGTTTCATAATTTCTGCAATATCTGCTCCAGTATAAATTCCACCAGCAGCTACTACAGGAATTTTTTTATTATACTTCTCTTCAAAAGGCTTGATTGCCTCAATAACTTCTTTAACTATATCCTTTAGGTCTTGGGTTTTATTTTCTAGTAATGATTCCATAGAGAAACCAAGATGTCCACCCGCTTCAGAACCTTCAACAACAATTAAATCTGCGGCACAATTATTTTTTCTATCCCACATTTTTGATATAACTATAGCTGCCTTTGCTGATGATACTATTGGTGCAAGCTTTGTATTGAAACCTTTAGCTATTTTAGGTAAATTAAGTGCAAGTCCTGCACCAGATATTATTAAATCTATTCCTTCTTCTAG
>DAVZGU010000060.1:0-8063 GCA_052274215.1 Clostridium sp.
GAGTTAACAAGGATTCACTTGCATTCTTCTCGGAGCGAAGCTCCTCAATGTTTATGTCATGAATCTTTTCAGTAACTAAAGATAATTGGCTATTTATATACTCCTCATCGCTTGTTAACCTCACAAGTTTTATTTGCTCTTTTTGATAATCTTTAGATAAATTTTCTAGGTTTAACTCTCCACTTTGCTTTAAACTTTTCTTAGCTTCTAAATCAGTATCTACTTTTAGCTCTGCTACTTTTGGATGATGCTCCGACCCACATACTGGGCATAAATTACCCTCTTTTAAACTAGAAGCTAAAACTGCTGCCATGCGCTCTTGCTCTACTTCCTTTATCTCACCTTCTATAGTTTTAAGCTGAGCTTTCACATTTTCTATAGTTTCTTCTGAATTTTTTAGATTTAACCTACCTTTTTCAGTTTCTATGTTAATAGTTCTATATTTCCCTTGAAGTTCACCCTTTATTTTATGGTTTTCTACAGCTTTCTCTAGGGTATCCCGTAGCGAACTATAGGCCTCCTGTTTTTCTAGCAACAAATTATTATCTCCCGGGAAATTATTTGCTATTTTCTTACTTTTTTCTTCTAAAAGAACTAGTTTATTTTGTTTGCTTTCCTTAATCAAAATGACTTCTCTATGCATTAGATTTGTGGTATGTGCATCCTTCTTTAAATCTTCCCCTTTTTTCTTAAGTTCTTGTACATTTTTCGCTGCAGATGAAACTTCTAGTTCACTGTTATAGGCGTTATACAGTTTTTCCCTATATTCCGGTAGTATCTCTATTTCACTTAGTTTTTCTTCAGTAACACCTAATTGATTTTCTATTTTCGACTTATTAGTAACAATAATTGCATTCTTTAGATTTTTCTCACTTATATTTCGCGTAAGTTCTTTATGCTGCTTTAAAAGGATATCTTTTTCTTTAGCTAGATAGCTTATTTTCTCTTCAATATTTGCAGCTTGTTTAAGGCTTACTTCCTTTTCAATTAAAATAGGAAGTTTATTGTTTTTGTCAGTCCATGCTTTATCATAATAAGTTTTTGTAATATTCAGTTTTTGGCATATTACTAAAAAAGCACTGCTTAGTTTTTGGAGTGTATCTTTGTTTATAACTAATCTTTTTTTAGTTTCATATACATTTTCAATATAAGGTTTTACATTTAGTGCTGAACTTCCCTTATTGAATTTTTCTTTTTTATCTTTTATTTCTGGTCCTTGTTTATTTAAGTCAGCTTCATTTTTTACATACTGAATCTTTTCTTGTTGTATCTCCCAGATAGTTTTATATTCCTCGTACTCTTTATCCACAGTTTTTTTATCAGCTTTAATTTCTTTTTCTTCCTGCTTTAAACCATCTAGTACGGATTTTATTTCATTATGACCTTCCTCACCTACATCCTCATATCCCTTCATTTCGCCCTGAATCATAGTTTGAGTTTTTAGGTTTTCATTTCTAACTGATCTTATTTTTTCATAAAGCTTGGTGCCGTATTTTTCTAAGGCAAATATTCGCTCTAGCATATTTCTTCTTTCTTTTCCTGTAAGCTTTAAAAATTCATTGAATTTACCTTGAGGTAACACGACTGACCTTGTAAAATCCTCAACTTTTAGTCCTATTATTTCTATGATTTTCGTGTCGATGTCCTTTGGTCCTTCTGCTAGGACCTTGTTTTCATCAGAGTTTTCCTTATTTATTTCTATAAGCCTTGCATAAGCAGTTTTGAAATTTCCAGTTTTTAATCTCTTTATGCTTCTTTCTGCTCTATATAGTTTTCGGGTTTCCCCTAGTCCTATTTCAAAATCAAAGCTTATTTCTACCACATTGGTGTCTGTGTTTACAAACTCTTTGGTGTCTCTAGATACTTTTCCATAAAGAGCTATGGTTATCCCATCTAATATGGTGGATTTACCACTAGCTGTTGGACCGAAGATACCGAAAAGTCCTTTTTCTGTTAGCTTTGAAAATTCAATAGTTTGCTGCTCTACAAATGAATTTAGCCCTTTTATTTTAAGATTTACTGGTTTCATCTTTCGGTTCCTCCTCTTCATCTAATGCTATGTTTAAAAATAATTCCATAATTTCATCCGATGGCTCTAGCCCACCTTTTGCCTTTGTAAAATATTCTCTAAACATTTCCTCCATGGACTTTTCCCTTAGGCTATCCTCTAAATCCTCTTCGCGTTCTATACCCTCAAGTATTGGTTCTATAGAAACTATATCAGGCCTAAGTCTTTTCATTTCCTTTATGTTTTCGGTGCTTATTATTTCTTTTGTCTTTATTTCAAGGTATACCCAAATGTTTCTTTCACCCTCATTTTTGCATTTTTCTATTGCTTCCTCGGTGCTGTTACATTTCCATACTTCTATAGGCTTGTAGTTTCTAAACATTATTTGTGAGACTTCAGCTTCGCCCCCAGCTTTAACATCTACGAGGTATGCTCCCTTACTATAATTTATTTCACTTTTGCTATATTGAATTGGAGATCCACTGTATCTTATCTTCCCCTTAGTTCCTGGCACTTTCTGAGGTCTATGAAGATGACCCAAGGCTGAGTACTGAGCATTCTTTGGAAATTTAGATGGCGAAACTGAAAGGCTTCCCCCTAGTTGTATACTTCTCTCTGATCCACTTTCCTCTCCACCCATAACATAGAGGTGTGATACTGCTAGGTTTACAGTATCCTCTCTATATTTATCAGATAGATTTTCAAACAGTTCCCCTATTCTATCAGAATAGCTTTTTTGCCTCTCTTCATCGTTAATCTCTATTGAAAGTACTTCATTTAACCTTTTTTCACTTGGATAGGGCAGTGTTATAATAACTGCTTTTTCCCCTCTTATACTAAGCTCTAAGTACCCCTCGCCGCTTTCTATTATTTCAAAATCACACTTTCCGTCAGTGTTAAATTCTCCAAATACGCCTTGTCTTGCTATGCTCTTTGGTTCTCCTAAAAGTACCACTCCATGACCGTATGCAAGAGGACTCGGCGCAACTAATCTTTCTGGATTATCATGGTTACCTGCCACAACTAGCACCGCTGTTTTCCCACTACTTGTTATATCTTTAAGTGTGCTATAAAACATTTTTTCAGCTCTTGCTGGTGGATTTCCATTGTCATAGATATCTCCAGCTATAAGCACTAAATCTATATTGTTTTTTTCAACTATTTCTATAAATTCTTCTAGAAATTCTTCCTGTTCCTCTAGTCTACTGTACTGCTCTAAAGTCTTCCCCAGATGCCAATCGGAGGTGTGAAGTATTCTCATTTGTGTCTCCCCTTTCTTATTATTTGAACATGTCTTATTTAACTTCTACAGCCTCATCTGTGCTGAATAAATATAGGTAACACTCTTTAACTTTTTTCCCAAGTGTTGCTTCAATTGCCTTTGCATAATAATCTAGCTGAGATTTATATTTCTCTATTAAGAAATTTACATCTCCATTTTTTAAGGAGTCTGTTTTATAATCCACTAAAATTATCTCTCCATTTTCCTCAAAATAGCAGTCTATTATTCCTTGAAGCATTATTTTTTCATCTCCGTATATTTCTATTGGGAGATTTTTATCTATATCTGTTGACTTTATTTCCATATGGAACGGTATTTCTCTTTTTAAAGCTTTTTGATTATAGGCTTTTATCATTCTTTGCCCAAGCTCTGTTTTAAATAACTTTAATAATTTATCGATCCGGACGGATTTGCCCTCTTCTTTTGAGATTAGCAGTTTTTCAACGTAACTCTCAATTTGTGATCCTATTTCACTTATGTTTGACACTTTAGTTAAATCTAATCTTTGCACCACTGCATGCATAGCTGTTCCTTTTTCTGCAGGGGTTAATCCCTTCGCCTCTTCTAGAAATTTGGGCTTATTTATAAGTATTGGTTGGTACATATTGTTTGAATCGCCTTCAGTAATTTCTTCATTAAATTTTCTTTTAAGCTCTGTTACTGTAAGTACTGTTGGCATTTTTGTGGACATTTCATATTTATAAATAAATCCTAGCCTTTTTTCTATCTCGGAGATGAACTTCTCATCTGTAGGTTTTTCCAAAAGGGCCGTTAGCTTTTCCTGTGAGCTAGCAGTAATTTCTTCTTCATGATTCTCGCTTTTCTTTATGCTTTCTCTATTCCAGAACCTTACCGCAAAGCTTGCAGGATGACTTAATAAATTCGTTGTATTATCATCTATTTCTATTAGTTCACGCAATGGTTTTCCGTCTACATGTCTTATTATCGCCGGTACTATCCAATCTAAATAGTTTTTACCTTTTAGAATTTCATATTCTCCAAGCTTTTCACTATTCTCTTCTAAACTAGAACTCATTCTAGTTAAATTTCTCTCTATATTTCTCATTGACCCAGTTATTATTAGCTTTTCCTTTGCTCTTGTTAAAGCTACGTATAGCACTCTCATTTCCTCTGCAAGACTTTCTATCTTTATTGTCTTTTTAAGCGCTTGTTTTAGAACTGTAGGATAAGAAATCCTTCTAATTGGGTCAACAAAATCTGGCCCATAGCCTAATTCATGATGAAATAATATACTCTTATTTATATCCATTAAGTTAAAGTTTTTTCCCATGCCACTTAGAAAGACTACAGGAAATTCTAGCCCTTTACTTTTATGAATACTCATTATCCTAACTACGTTTTCATTTTCCCCTAAGGTTTTAGCACTGCCCATGTCTCCACTACTTATTTTTAACTTGTTTATGAAATTTATAAAATTAAACAGTCCCTTGTAACTAGTTTCTTCATATTGCCTTGCTCTTTGGAAAAGCACTCTTAAATTCGCTTGTCTTTGGGTCCCTCCTGGCATAGCTCCTATATAACCGTAATAACCAGTGCTAGTATATAAGTGCCATATGAATTCATCAATGGGCATATACGTGCAAATTTCTCTAAAGTGGTTTAATTTTTCAAGGAATTTACCGAGTTTTTCTGATTTTTTAGCGCCTTCTAGTTTTACCATTGCTTCATAAAAACTTACTTCCCTTTGACCTACTCTTATATCTACCAGTTCCTCTGAGGTAAAACCTCCTATTGGGGAACGTAGCACTGCTAGCATAGGAATATCCTGTCTTGGGTTATCTATAATTTGAAGTAAACTCATGATTATTTGAATTTCTATGGTGCTAAAATATCCTGTGCCTGTATCTGCATACACCGGTATATCTTCCAGCTTTAACTGTTCTAAAAAGGATGGTGCCCAATTTGAGGTGGCCCGAAGTAATATTACAATATCCTTATACTCAACGTCTCTATAATCTTTTATTTTTTTGTCATAAATCTTAAAGGCTTTCTCATCTTTATGTAACATTAATTCTTTTATTCTTTTTGCCACAATTCTAGCTTCTAATTCAATATTTGTAGGTGTTTCATCCTCATTTGTTTTGCCCTGTTCCTCACCTTCAGTTCCATTAGTTGTTAACCGTCCCTCATCTTCGACCTCTTCGGTCTCGTTTTCTTCTCCTGCATCTTTAGCTTCCTTTTCAATAAGATGTAGCTCAACTTCTCCGCCTACTACTCCAGGACCGACCAGTTCATCAAAATGAGCTCCTAAATTTAACGCTTCCTCATCTGTATAGTCAAGATCTCCAATGTTTTTGCACATTATTTGTTTGAATATATAATTTACTGCATTTATAACTGGCCCACGACTTCTAAAATTTTTGTATAGAGTTATTTTTCTGGTTTTTTCCCCGTCAATTTTAGAATAACTATTGTACTTTGCTAAGAAGAGCTCTGGCCTTGCCTGCCTAAATTTATATATACTCTGTTTTACGTCTCCTACCATAAATACGTTTGGATAACCTATTTTCTCTCTTGATATTATATTTAATAGAGTTTCCTGCACCATGTTGCTATCTTGATATTCATCTATCAAAATTTCTTCGTATTTATTTCTTAGGCCAACTGCTACTGCGGAAGGTTCTGGTTTTCCCTGAGCATCTATTATTACTTCCCCCTCTTCATTTTTTTCCATCAAAATGTCAAGGCAGTAGTGCTCAAAGTCGTTGAAATCTATAATTGAACGTTCCTTTTTCTTTTCTCTGTATTTTTCCTGTAAATCTATAACAAGTCTAGATAGCTCAAGCATTTGTGGATATAATGTTTTTATATCTCTTAAAGCAGTTTCTGAATTTGCATTCATTATTTGCTGCCCCAGTTCCCCTAATTGTTTTTTCACCTTATTTCTTATCTCTTGTACTACCTTTTGTTTTTCCTTATCTTTGCAGGCTTTTATTGTGGTTAGTTTTGGGAAGGTTAAACTTTCAAACGCTTCTGCTAAGCTTTCAAAACAATTGCTTTCAGCGCTTATTAAATCTGCAATTAACTCTAAATCTGATTTGAACACTTCGTAATATAATGCTATAGCTTCATTGTTTTCTATGATTTTTAATGCTTTAATCATTACTTTTTCAATGCCTAGTAGCTCTATTTTAACATCTTCCATTAAAACCTTTGCCCAAGGGGTATCACTAAAGCTATACCCATCTTTTATGTTAAAATCCTCTGCTGAATCAAGTAACCATTTTGTTGGATTTGTAGAGCTCATAGCAAAGTTATAAAGGCTTAACACTATAGATTGAAGGCCTAAATCTTCTTTATTATTACTATAGGCTTCAACAAGTTTTAAAAAACTAGAGTCCTCGATTAAATTTATAGAACTAGTATCCTTTTCTACATTTAAAGAAATAGGGGCTTTGTCTAACTCTGAAAGGTTAGACGCTTCCTCTAGAAATAAATCGCTATCTTCATCCTTGCTTTCATTTCCATCATTAAGTTCTACATATCTCTCTTCAAATAGTTCCTCTAGAGCTTCTTGTTTTAAAAGCACAGCTTCTGTTGTGTCTGCTATTCTAAAATTAGGATCTAAATCCACTATATGAAAATTGCTTCGAATAACCTCAAGGCAAAAAGAGTGAATAGTTGTAATGCTGGATTTATTTAATAATGTTAACTGCCTTTGAAGTAGTTTACTTTGTGGATTAATACGCAGTTCCTTTGAAATAGCCGCAGCTATTCTCTCCCTCATTTCGGATGCCGCCGCATTCGTAAATGTAACTACTAACAACTTATCTATATCTGTAGGCCGATCTTCATCTGTTACTATCTTTATTATTCTCTCAACTAGTACTGCTGTTTTACCTGAGCCTGCCGCTGCGGCTACTAGAATGTTGCAGTCACGAGTATAGATAGCCTTTTTCTGATCCTCTGTCCATGAAACCCCTGCTTCTACCGGTTTAATTTCATTCTCACTCTTTATCATTACTCCTCATCCACTCCGATCTCTTGAGTCTTTACACCATTTTGCTCAATTTCTTCTTTGGATAAGAGTTCCCATATTTCCTTGTCCCTCTTATCTTTTATTATCTTATAGGTATTTTCCTTTAATGTAGGATCAAATTGGCAAATAGCCGTATATTCACAGTAAGCACAAGGGGTAGCATCCTTTTTCTTGTATGGCTTTATGTCTATTTCTCCACTTAACATTTGTTCACAGGTGCTTATTAAGTTTTCTTTTACATGGTGGAGTAACATTTCAAACTGCTCCTTAGTTGCAACTGATGACCTTGAGCCTAACTTCCCATCTTTTTTTATAGATGCTGGGACAACTAGAGATGCACCTTCAATATTTCTATCCATTTCCCTAATTATCTTAGTATCTGCTAGTAGTAACCCCTTCATTTTTAAAGCCTTCATTATTGCTTTTTCCAGTTCTTCTTCATCTAAATTATTTTTAGCTTTTATTACTGGGTCATCTATTTTAAAATACAGTATACCTGCTGGGAAAATTGGCTCCTCTGAAATTTTATTTTCGCTTTTAAGCATGGCATCTAAATACGTCAATAGCTGTATTTGAAGTCCGTAATATACATCAGATAGTTTAAAATCCTTATTTCCAGATTTATAATCTATTATCCGGTAAAATTCTTCTCCTTCATTAATTAACTTATCTACTCTATCTATTCTACCCACTAGATTTACTGTTTCTCCTGTGGATAGTTCTACTTTTATTGGTGGATAATCTCCATCTTCAAAGCCAAAGGATACTTCGTA
>DAVZGU010000061.1:0-8054 GCA_052274215.1 Clostridium sp.
TATTTCTCTATTTTTCCTTCTACGCCTTTAACAAACCAATTAAATTGTAGTAATTCCTCATCTGTCATAACTTTACCTTTTTCAATTTTAGAAGTTCCAGCTTGGTCCTTTAAAGGTCCTACAAATATTTTGTTTTTACCTGAAAGAATCTCCGCTTTAGCCTTTTCTACAGCCTCTTTTGCTCCAGTTGGTGCATTTTCTGTGAGCGGCGCAAGATTCACTACTCCAGATTCTAACCCTTTCCAGTAACTTCCTGATTTCCATGTACCCGCTTTAATAGCTTTTATTTGCTCAACATAATATGGTGTCCAATTCCAAACTGGCGATGTCATATATGCTTTAGGTGCTTTAGCTTTCATATCTGTGTTATATCCAATAGCAGATATTCCTGCTTCTTCTGCAGCTTGTAATGGTCCTGCAGTATCTTGATGTTGAGTAATTACGTCTACGCCTTCTGCAATAAGTGCTTTTCCTGCTTCTTTTTCTCTAGCTGGGTCATACCAAGTATTAGTCCATTTTACCTTTACTACAGCTTTTGGATTAACGGATTGTACCCCTAGAGCAAAAGCATTTATTCCTCTTATTACCTCTGGAATTGGGTGTGCTGCTGCATATCCTATTTTATTAGTTTTAGTCTTCATTCCAGCAACTATCCCTGAAAGATACCTTGCTTGATAGATACGTCCAAAATAGTTTGACATATTTTCTGAAGTTTTGTACCCAGACGCATGTAGATATTTAACTTCAGGATGTTTCGCAGCTGATGCTTCCATTCCGTCCATAAATCCAAAACTTGTTCCTACAATAACACTCGCTCCTTGATTAATCATCTCTTCGCATGCTTTTTCTACTTCTGCTAAATCCTCTTTTACTGATTCTTTATACAACGTTTTTACAGCTAGCTGTTTTTCAAGTTCTTTTCTTGCAACATCATGAGAGTAAGTCCATCCTTCGTCACCTACAGGTCCTACATATATAAACCCTACGTTTATTTCCTTTTTTTGCGTACCTTTTGTCTCAGTTTTCTTATCAGTACCACATCCTGTAAGCATTAAAGGCATAACTAATGTAAATGCTATTAACAAACTTCCTATTTTTTTCTTCATTATTAATTCCTCCCCTATAATAAATAATAACTCTTAGCTAAAAACTATCTTGTTATCTTGTAAAGATTTTATTATGGCTAATGATTCTACTTTAACACCCTCCTTTTCTATGCATATTCTCCCATTCTGAAATGCTTTTTCAATTACAATTCCCACTCCAACCACTTCAGCTTCAGCCTGGCGTACAATTTTTATAAGTCCTAGTGCAGCATTCCCATTAGCTAAAAAATCATCAATTATTAAAATCTTATCTTCTTTATTTATATATTTTTTACTAGTTCTAATTTTATAATTCTTATTTTTTGTAAAAGAAAACACATCCGCTTCATATGTATCGCTATCCAAATTAGTGGCTTCATGTTTTTTTGCAAAAACTACAGGAATGTTACCAAAGTATTGTGCCACAATACATGCTATTCCTATACCTGATGCTTCAACTGTTAATATTTTTGTGATTTCATGTTGTGCAAATCTTTTTTTAAATTCTTTTCCAATTTCATTTAAGAGCACTATATCAATTTGATGATTCAAAAAACTATCAACCTTTAAAATTCCACTACCTATTACTGACCCCTGTGTTAATATTTTATTCTTTAATATTTCCATAATCTTCTCCTTTGTTAACTATATTTTCAACATACGATTCATTTCAAAACAAAAAAACTCCCCCGTTAACGACTTAACGCGTTAGCTAGGGAGTTTATAATAAAAAATTGATTTTACAATTATTTAACTATTTTTATTAAAACACCCATAGTCAAGTATTTTACGGCTACTTGGTAGAAACGCTTAGTCCATATTTCTAAGCATATATGAGTTTGCGAATATTAAGTTTTGTTTTTTGTTAATTGTTCGTATTTGTAGTTGTATATCAATACTACAACATTTTTTTCGTTAAATCAATATGTATTTAAAAAAATGCTGTACTAGATAATAATCTAGTACAGCATTCTTATACAATTATAATTTAATATTAACCGCAGGAGTTCCCCAAATTTCTTTCGCATATTTCTTTACAGTGTTATCACTTGAAAAGATACCCGACTTAGCAATATTTGTAATGGCCATTTGTTGCCAAATGGATTTCTGTCTATACAACCTGTCAATTTCTCTATGGGCCTTTACATAAGCATCAAAATCTTTAAGCACAAAATACTCATCATTGTGTAATAGTAAACTATCATATATACTCATAAATTCCATTTTAGGAGTTTCTAAAAATCCATTTACCAATTGATTCACTATAGTATTTACTCTTTGATCGCTATTATATATATCATAAGAGTTATAACTTTTATTCTTGTAATATTCTATTACTTCTTCCGATGTTAGCCCGAATAATATAATATTTTCTTTTCCAACTGCTTCAAATATTTCTACGTTTGCACCATCTAAAGTGGCTAGTGTTATAGCCCCATTCATCATAAATTTCATGTTACCTGTTCCAGAAGCCTCCTTAGATGCAGTAGAAATCTGTTCACTAACATCAGCACAAGGAATAATTTTCTCAGCTAGTGACACACCATAATTTTCAAGAAATACTATCTTTATTTTACCGCGTGCTATAGGATCATTATTTATCTTAGAAGCTATTGTATTAATAAGTTTAATAGTTTGTTTTGCTATATAGTAACTTGGAGAAGCTTTCGCACCAAATATAAAAGTTCTTGGAACTATATCTAAATTAGGGTTTTCAAGAAGCTGGTTATATAAATGCATTATATGGAGTGCATTTAAAGTTTGTCTTTTATAGGAATGCAGTCTTTTTACCTGAACATCAAATATGGAATTCGGATCAATTTCGACTCCGTAGTTTGTTAATATATAGTTTGAAAATTTTATTTTATTATTCGTTTTTATGCTATGTGTTTTTTCTTGAAAAGCGGTATCCTTTGAATAATCCATTAATTTATGGAGCTCATTTGGAGACTTCACCCACCCGTAACCTATAGTTTCCGTTATAAGTTCTGCGAGCTTTGGGTTAGAATTTAATAGCCATCTTCTATGAGTTATGCCATTAGTTTGATTGTTAAATTTCTCTGGGAAGAATTCATAAAAATCAGCCAATTCTTGATGCTTTAATAATTCTGTATGCAATTTTGCAACTCCATTAACAGAATGACTTCCTACGATAGCGAGATACGCCATCCTTATATATCCATCATAAATAATAGACATTTTATTGACTTTGTTCCAATCTCCATTGTACCTATGATACACCTCATTACAAAAACGCCTGTTTATTTCTTCTACAATCATATAAATACGTGGAAGTAATTTTTTAAACATATCTACAGGCCATTTTTCTAGTGCCTCTGCCATAATTGTGTGGTTAGTATATGCCATAGTTCGCGTTGTAATATTCATTGCATCGTCCCAAGATAAATTCTCCTCATCAATTAATAGCCTCATTAGTTCAGCTACAGCTACAGCCGGATGGGTATCGTTTATCTGCACCGCCACGTGTTTATGAAACTCACTAAATGAAAGTTTCTTCTTTTTATAATTTCTTAAAATACTTTGTAATCCAGCACTCACAAAAAAATACTCTTGCTTAAGCCTTAGTAATTTACCCTTTTCATAGCTATCATCTGGGTACAAAATTTGTGAAATAGCCTCCGCTGAATATTTATTTTCACCAGCTTTTGCATAATTTCCTTGACTAAAGGATGAAAAATCAAAATCTTCCTCCATAGTTTCTGCGCTCCAAAGCCTTAATGTATTTACAGTACTATTCTCATATCCTTTTATTGGAGTATCATAGGGTACCGCTCTTACACACTCATAATTTTCATGGCTAACTTTTGTTAATCCATTCTCTTTATTTAAATGTACATCTCCACCGAACCTTACTTCTACAGATTTGCTTTCTTTTCTTATCTCCCATGAATTTCCATTTTTTAACCAATTATCTGGAACTTCTACTTGATAACCATTTTCTATTTTCTGTTTGAATAATCCATATTTATACCTTATGCCGCAACCATGACCCGGTATCTGCGTAGATGCCATAGAATCTAAGAAACATGCTGCCAATCTTCCAAGCCCACCATTCCCGAGCCCCGCATCCGATTCTATATCCTCTATCTTTTTTAAACTAATTCCTAAATCATTAAGAGCATCCTCACAAATATCCTTTATACCTAGATTAACTAGATTACTATCTAGTAATCTACCAATTAAAAATTCCATAGAAAAATAATACACTTGTTTTCCTCTATTTTTTCCATACTCTTTATTACTTTCTATCCATGGTTTAGAGCAATAGTCTTTTACTAGTGCACCTAAAGCATAATATTGATGCAGAGGCGATGCATCAATTTCATCTTCTGCAAACATTGTTTGTAGTTTCTCTATAAAATCCAATTTAAATATTTCTTTATCTATTACTATAATATTCACCACCTAGCAATTTTAAAATTTATTTTTCAGATTACTATATAAATCCATATAGTTTTCCGCCGAATTTTCCCAACTATTGTTTGAAAGCATGGCATTTTGAACTAACTTATTCCAAGAATCTTTGTCTTTGTATAAATCCAGAGCCCTCTTTATAGCATCTAACAATTCTTGACTACTATAATTTTCAAAAGAAAAACCATTGCCAATACTAGTATATTTATTATAAGGGATAACGGTGTCTTTGAGCCCTCCAGTTTCCCTGACAATTGGAATACTTCCATATTTTAATGCTATAAGCTGACCTATGCCACAAGGTTCAAATAAAGATGGCATCAAAAACATATCTGAAGCAGCATATATCTGCTGTGCTAGCTCCTCATCGAAAATAATATTTGTCGATATCCTACTTGGGTAAATAGATGCAAAGTATTGAAATATATCTTCATAATATCCTTCACCATTACCAAGCAATACTATTTGTATAGGAAGAACAAGTAATTCCTGGAGTTTATCCACAATTAAATCTAAGCCTTTTTGTTTCACTAGTCTAGTGGTAATTCCTATCATTGGCATTTCTTCATCTACGGTAAACCCTAGTTTTTCTTGTAGCTTTAATTTGTTTTTCACTTTCTGTTTTATACTTTTTTCATCATAATTAAAAAATATTTTTTTATCCACGCTAGGATCATAGAGATTATAATCTATACCATTTACTATGCCATATATATTTTCAGCCTTTGATGATAATAATCCATCTAGTGATTCCCCATAAAAAGGAGTTTGTATTTCTCGTGCATAAGTACTGCTTACAGTAGTTACTGCATCTGAGAAAACAATCCCACCCTTCATAAATGATACATTATCATAAAATTTTAATGCTTCATCATTAAAATATTTCCAATCTAAATCTATTAAATCACCTAATATTTCTTTGTTGAATACTCCTTGATATTTCAAATTGTGTATAGTGAATACACTTTTTATTTTATTATATCGCTCGTCTTTACTATAATTTTCTTTAAGTAAAGCTGGTACTATTCCAGAGTGCCAATCATTACAATGAATTATATCTGGCACGAAATCCCCCATGTATTTTATAGATTCTAAGATTGCTTTTGAAAAGTAAGAGAATCTCTCTCCATCATCATAATATCCATATATCTCAGGTCTTTTAAAATAATCTTCATTATCTACAAAATAATAAGGCACTTCATCATAAGTCAAACGTTGTAGTCCACAATACTTATCTCTCCAACCAACTTTAACCTTAAAACTAGCTATAGTTTCCATGCAATTTTTAAATGACAAAGGAATTTTACTATATTTAGGTATAATTACTCTTGCGTCAATGCCGAGCTTTCTTAAAGCTTTAGGCAGTGCATATGCCACATCCCCAAGGCCTCCAGTTTTTATAAAAGGATACGCTTCAGAAGCCACAAATAATACTTTCATACTAAACCCCCCATTAAATATATAAAAATAAATAACAAGTAAGTATACTTGTTATTTTGTAAACAAGCATACTTACTTGTTGGTTTGTTAACAAGCTGAACAAGTAAGTATACTTGTTATTTATTTTCATATACCTTATTTTTTAAAATCGTTATGGTCGAAATTTTTTTTCAATAACCACCGGAAAATCTTCATCCCCATTTAGTACTGTATTCTCACTTATAATTGTATTTTTATCAATTATAACATTAGTAAGTTTACAACCTTTTTTAATTTCGCAATTCTGAAATATTATACAATTTTTGATTTCTGCCCCTTCGTGTACCGTCACCCTTCTTGAAATTATACTTTTCTCTATACTTCCTTTCAAAATACATCCATTGGAAATCAAAGCATTACTAACTTTTGATCCATTAAAGTATTTAGTAGGGGCTTCATCCTTACTCTTTGTATAGATTAACCCTTTGTTAAAGAATAATTCCTTTGTTACTTTACCATTTAGCATATCCATACTAGTTTTATAATAATTTTTTATAGAATTTACACATTGGAGATATCCTTTAAACTCATATGCATTTACACTAAGTTCAGAACTTCCACTACAAATAACTTCTTTTATTGAATTATGATATCCAGTCTGAATGCACTTATTTACAATAGCTATAAGGGTGCTTTTTTTCATTATATACATTTCCATTGATATATTTAGTTTGTCCTCTGACCCTATGTTTTTCCCAATGCTCAAAACTTTATTTTCTTCATCAATATATAAAGTACTACAATTTACATAGTGCTTCTTTCCATTATTTGTTTTTTTGTATACTACGGTTATATCACTACCAGATTCCTCGTGATACTTAGCAGCCTCATTGTAATCCATGTTACATAACATATAAGAAGAAGATATTATTACATACTCTTGCTTAGTTCTATAAATATATTCCATGTTTTCACTTATTGCATCTATATCTTTTAATTGTGATCTTTCTGAAGTAAGATTAAACAAAAATAGTCCATTTATTTTTCTATCTAAATCCCACGGTTTCCCTGAACCTAAATGATCCACTAAGGACCTGGATTTTGTGTTAGTAAATATACCTATATTATGAATACCCGAATTAATCATATTTGAAAGCACAAAATCAATAATTCTATATCTTCCTCCTATAGGAATCGACGCTATAGGTCTCGATTTTGTAAGACTTTTAATATTATCTTCTTGCTCATTTAACATTAATATTCCTATATAATTTTTAAGCATGCTCTCACCTCGCAAGTTTTATAATTTAGTTACTGTCTTTGAATCAACCTTAATTTCTCTTCCTTGTTCTATAACAATAATATCTTCTCCATTGCCAATATGCACATTACGTCTTACGGTAACATTACTTCCTATAATAGCTTTATCTATTACCACATTATTTCCTATTTTAGTATTAGGTAGAATTACTGAATTAGTTATTTTAGTGTTTTTTCCTACATGTACTCCATGAAAAAGCACACAATTGCTTATTTCTCCAAAAACAGTACATCCCTCATTGAGCATTGCATTGTCAATACTTGCGCTAGGTCCGATATATTGTGGTGGCATCATAGGATTCACTGTATATATTTTCCATTGATTGTCATGTATATCGAGTTCATTATCGTCAGACAACAAATCCATATTAGCTTCCCAAAAACTTTCAATAGTACCAACATCTCTCCAATATCCTTTGAATGGATATGCATATAACTTTTGATTGTTTATTAACATTTTGGGTATTATATTCTTTCCAAAATCGTTACTGGAATTTTTATCAAGGTTGTCATCTTTTAAAAGTTGTTTAAGAACAGACCATTTAAAAATATAAACTCCCATAGATGCTAAATTGCTTTTAGGCTCTTCTGGTTTTTCATCAAATTCAAAGATGCTGTGATCCTCTCGTGTGTTCATTATTCCAAATCTACTTGCCTCGGCCTTCGTTACTTCTAATACTGCAATGGTAACATCTGCACCTTTTTCTTTGTGATAATCTAACATTTTCGAATAATCCATTTTATAGATATGGTCTCCTGATAAAAGAAGAACATATTCTGGATCAAAGCTATCGA
>DAVZGU010000062.1:0-8032 GCA_052274215.1 Clostridium sp.
GTTTTAATTACATCTAGAGGACCTATAGCAAAAGTTCCAATATTAAAACTAATTATAAATATTGAAAAGAGTAGAACGAATAATATACTTATAATCAAAATTAGCTTTTTCTTTCTTTTATGATTTTGCATTATAATGACGTTGCCTCCTTTCTGACAATATATATGAAGAAGGGTACACCAAGTAATGCTGTTAGCGCCCCGATAGGAGTTTCATAAGGTTGATTTATCATCCTAGCTGCTATATCGCTATAAACTAGCAAATCCGCACCGAGTACTAGTGAACACGGGATTATAAATCTATAATCCGGTCCAACTAAACTTCTTACAATTTGTGGCACAATAAGTCCAAGAAAAGAAATATTTCCGGCTACAGCGACTGAACTACCGCTAAGTAATATTACGATGACTATACCAATAAATCTTATGATATTTGTCTTTTGGCCAAGGCCTATGGCAATCTCTTCCCCTAGGCTCAAAATTGTTATTTTAGGAGAAATGATTATTGCGGCAATGACACCAAAGGCACCAACGGAGGCTAATAATTTTACCCCCTGCCATTTTGCAGTAACAAATCCACCTGCAACCCAAAAGCTTAGTTGCTGAGATAAATTAGAATACATTGCAATAGCGGTTGCGAGAGATATTAAAAGAGTTCCCAGAGCGGTTCCTGCTAAAATAAGTTTAATGGGACTAACACCTTTACTAGATTTTGAGCTTAATAGATATACTAATACACCACTTAAACTAGCTCCAATAAAAGCAAAAAACATAAGCCCTGAAGTCCCTATATTAGCCCTCATTGCAAAGGCTATAGCTATGGTAAAAGTTGCACCTTGAGTAATACCCATTATAGAAGGGTCAGCTATTGGATTTCTCGTTATGCCTTGCATTATAGCACCAGACACTGCTAAGAAAGCTCCAACTAAAGCAGCTGCAATCATCCGGGGAAGCCTTATATCACGGATAATCTTTGAGTTTACATCAACGCCTTCTGAAAATATGCTATTAAATACTGTATATAGGTCTATATGTTTTGCACCCAGGGATACGGACAATATCATACCAAAAAATAATATAATAAGTCCAATTACAATTAATAATGAGCTTATGATTAGTCTATTCATTTTTTTATTGTGTTCTGTAACTATCGATTTTTCCATTAAAGCGGTACACCTCACATTAGCCTTAGATTAAAATGTATTAAGATAAAAGGGTGATAACGGTATATGGGAATATATCATTTATCACCCAGAAATATAATATATATTATTTCACGAATTCTTTCTTTATCAAATCAAGTAATAATTCTCTTCCTATTGGGGAATAACCTTGTGCAAAATATGGGCTACTGGCAAGCGTTGTAACATTTCCAGCTTTTACAGCTCTCATGCTTTTCCAAACAGCACTACTCTCTAAATCTTTTTTATCAGCGTCAGCTGCTATAACCACAATATGATCTGCATCAATGGATGATAAACCTTCCATAGTTACTACTGGTAAACTTATTCCTTCTTGCTTTGGCATGTTAGACGGTTGAGCTAATTTCATATCTGACAATAGTATTGAACCTATACCTGCATCACTGAAAATATAAAATTTGCCTGAACTGGCAAGTACCGTAAGGTAAGTTTGCGGGCCATTTTTTTTCTTTATATCGGACCCTATATGTATAGCTTTTTTATCGTATTCAGCTAACCATTTTTGAGCATCTTTTTCTTGCTCAAATAGTTTGGAAATATCAGTTAATCGGGTCCGCCAATCGTTAGCATAGTCTTTAAGCATTACGACAGGTGCAATAGTCTTTAACTGATCATATATTTTTGTTTGTCTTTCGCTCATTAAAATTAAATCTGGATCTAATTTTAGTATAGCTTCCATATTCATAGTATCCATCATGGAAAAGCCTACAAGTTCAGAGGTACTCAGTTTATCTTTTAGATAACTTGGTATTTCTGTAGTTTTATAAGAATCAGCATTTGCAGTACCTACGGGGATATGGTTTAAAATTAATAATTCCTCACTTGATCCAGATATATCTACAATACGTTTAGGGGTAGTAGGGACTGTGACATCACCTTTTATTGTACTAACCACCTTGGTTACACTCTTTTCTTTAACTTCTTCCGCGGTTTTTGAACAACCTGTAAAAACACTAAAGGAAATTAATGTTAATGTTATTAATCCTAATAATCTTTTTTTCTTCATAATAAATCTCTCCTAGTTTAATTTGAATTAGATATGTATACGACCCAACGATTAACCAAAATCATAAATTACTTATATGATTGATAATTGCAAATGACAATCATTATCACTGAATCACAATTTTTATTATATCAGAACTACTAATTATGTCAACAATTTCTTTTTAATTTTGATATTACCAAAATTCGAGTTGCAACGTTTAAGGCTAAATAAATCTTTAGCCTAGAAACGGTACAAAAAAAAATTTTGACTATATATTGGTATAAAGAAGAACTATTTACGTTTATGAGTAAAGATAATCAAAATAAATAAAAATGGAGAGGCTAGTATGAAAATTAATACGATATTTAACAGGCAAGATATAAAGAATGCAATTTTTGTGATAGCGGGCTGTTTATTATCTGCTATAGGTGTAAACATGTTTTTAGTAAATGCAAAACTATTCAGTGGTGGTCTGTCAGGTATGGCAATTTTAATGCAGTATGCCTTTAAGGTTCCAGCAGGATATACTGTATTAATAGCTAATATACCTTTATTGGCATTAAGTTATAGAAGATTAAATAAAAGGTTTACCATATACAGTACGATTGGGACTGTATCACTATCATTGTTTTTAGTAATGACTAAAAATTTAAGTAGTATTATTACAGTACACGATGCACTTCTAATTTCTGTATATGGAGGAGTATTGATGGGTTTAGGAGCAGGGCTTGCATACTCAAATCACGGCTCAGAGGGTGGTATGAACATAGTAGTAATGTTAATTAAAAAGAAATATGATAATTTTGATGTAGGACAACTAGGTTTTATTGTAAATTGTGTAATAGTGTTATTAGGAATGTTATTAAATGGAATAACTATTGCATTATACACATTAATGAGCATGTATATAGCGGGTTTTATTACAGATAAGGTTATACGTGGTTTATCAAGAAAAAAGGTATTATTTATAATTACAGACAAAGAGAATGAAGTTTGTGAGTATATAACAAATTCTAAGCACCATGGAACTACCATACTAAATGGCAATGCACTTACAGGAAAAGAAAGAAAAGTTATATACTGCATAGTACATGTATCAAAATTACCAGAGTTTAAATATTCAGTGCAGAAAATAGACGAGGATGCTTTAATTTCAATAATAGATGCTTCAGAAGTAGATGGTAGAGGATTTAATTCGAATATTTTATAAAATATATTATCTCAAATTAATTGGAGGAAGTGCTAATAATGCTAGGAAAGAGACTATGTTTAGGAGATACTATTGGGCTTATTGCTCCTGCAAGCCCAGAAAATATCGAAGTAATACAAAAGACAATTTTATTTCTAAAAAACGGAGGATTTAATGTAGTAGAGGGAAACCATCTATACGATAATTGGGGATATCTTGCGGGCAAGGATAAAGATAGAGCAGCTGATATTATGGAAATGTTCAAAAATAAAGCAGTAGATATGATACTTTGCATAAGAGGGGGATATGGCTCAAGTAGATTACTTCCTTATCTAGACTATGATGTTATAAAGAAAAATCCAAAGATATTTGCAGGGTTTAGTGATATAACAGTTTTACTGAATTTATTTTATGAAAAATGCGAGCTTACTACATTTCATAGCCCAATGGGTAATTCAAATCTAGAAGATATTGAAACCTTTAAAAGTCTTATGTTCACATTTATGGAAGGCTATAAGACATATACTATTAAAAACCCATCTGGATTTGCGACTCAATGTATTACTCGTGGAAAGGCTGAGGGCAATCTTATAGGTGGTAATCTTGGGCTATTATGCAACTCGCTTGGAACTCCCTATGAAATTAATATGAAAGATAAAATACTCTTTATAGAAGAGGTTGGAGAAGAACCTTATAGAGTTGATAGAATACTAACACAACTCTTATTAGCTAAAAAGATTCAACAGTGCAAGGGGATTATTTTAGGTCAATTTAAAGGTTGCGATTTACCTAGTTATCAAAGTAGTCTTACATTAGAGGAAGTTTTTCAAGATAGATTATATAATTTAGACATTCCTATGTTTTCAGGCTTTTGTTCGGGTCATGACTATCCAAAACTCACTCTTCCAATTGGATCAAGGGTTAAAATGGATGCTGAGGCTGGAGTTATTCATGTAATTGAAGGCGTAGTGGAGTAATATTAAAGAATGTAAATTATTAAGCTCTGTTGTTATTGGTATATTCATTGGTATAAACACGAAATTTTTAGCTAGCATTAAAATACCACACTCCTATTAATATAGGAATGTGGTGTTTTAATAACTCCATTTTTTATCTTATTACACTAGTTTAACTTCTCTTTTAAGAGTTTTTTCTTTTCTACCGCTAATGCGATAACAATTGCAGCGATTGCTCCGCCCCAAACTGTTCCACATCCGATTACCATCATTATTATAGCACTTGTTGACATAAGAATCCCTCCATTTAATCGTTTACTTTGGCGTCTGCATTTACCTCGTTATTAATTAATGTCGGATCTAATTCTTGTGTGGTTGCAGTCCATTTTTTCTTGTAGAATACAAAGGATGCACCAACCATTATGACTACAATTCCCCAACCAAATATGAGGTTAGAAGCTATTCCAACTGTATCTTTACTAAACAATCCAGTAATTAAATTGAATAGATTAGTTACTACAACAGCTCCAAGTAATAATGGTGTAAAATACCTTAACAGATAATCCCACCATTTTCCAACTTTAAAATCTGAAAAAGCATTTGCTTCCGCGCGTAGCTTACTAGTTCCATAAATATAGCTAATTAAAATAACTTCTACGAGTCCTAATCCAGCAATTACAATATTCCCTACATAAGCGTCTACTATATCTAAAATATAGTTGAATCCTGCATAACTTGCAAAGCATGCGCTACCACAGAAGCCAACAATAGAGATAATAGAGACAAGCTTTTCTCTAGAAATATCAAATTTATCTAAAGCAGCAGTTGCAAATGATTCTAGCATTGAAATACTGGATGATATACCTGCAATAAATAGACAAAAGAAGAAGAGGAAACCTAATATGCCTTGGACAATAACATTTGTTGACATTGTTGAAATAGCAATTGGGAATGCGAGAAATGCAACACCTGCACCTGTACCAAATGATGTAAACTCTATCCCCGTACTATTTACTAAGTAACCTAGTGTTGAGAATACTAATACACCTGCAATAAGATCAAAACTTGAATTGGCTAAAACTGTAATGATTGCGCTGTTTACAACATCTGCTTTGTCATCTAAGTATGAACCATATGCAATCATAACACCTACAGCTAAAGTTGTTGAGAAAAATACTTGTGCGTAAGCTGAAACCCAAATACTTGGATTTAAAATTTTTGAGAAGTCTGGTTTAAATAGTGCTTCGAGTCCTATTGCGGCACCATCTAAACGAATTGCGTTAATCATAAATATGATCATTAATACCATTAACATAGGTGTAAAAATGGTCGACATTTTTTCTATGCCACCAGAAATACCCTTTTTAACAATAAGCCAGTTACAAAGCCAAACTACAATAACTGCAATTAAAATATAAATACTCATACCAGCAAATAAATCTAATGCATTTTTTGCACTGCCTGTAACCATGCCCATAATAGGACCTGGATTTGAAAGCCAGTTCATAAAACCAAATGCATGGCCTAATGAAAAGACCATAAAGACAACAGATACAGCAATAATTGCAGAGTAATAAGTCATAACGACAATGGGAACCATAACTTGAATCCACCCAACAATTTCTAATTTCTTCTTTAATGTTGAAAATGCTTTTACCGAGCCACCCCGAATTTTTCTACCAAAAGCATACTCCATAATCATTAGGGGGATAGCGCAGGTAATTAATGCTACGAAATAGGGTAAAAGAAATGCTCCTCCACCATTTTTATAAGCTTGGAATGGAAAGCGCCATAAATTACCTAAACCTATTGCAGCACCTGCTGCTGCAAAAATGAAACCTTTCCTGCTTTTCCAATTTTCTCTCATTGACAGATTCCTCCTCAAAATATAATAATCTCTCGGCATTAGGCGAGGGTTGATTAAGATATAATAACTCTTGGCATTAGCCGAGGGTTGATGCTTAAAAGTTCCGGAGTTAACAATAACCTCAGAGGTTATTGTCACAACCTCTGAGGTTATAACAGAAACTGGTAGTTCCTGTTTGTCATGTATTATTTTTTAACTGGTTCAAGACTTGCTTGGAAGTGTCTAAGAACAGCTGGCTCCCATGTAATTCGGTAACCTGTTATTTCGCTTGCTCTTTTTTTGATTGCAATTAAAGCATCTGCCATAATATCAATATGTGATTGAGTATAAACACGACGCGGAATTGCAAAACGTGTAAACTCAAATTCTGATTCTATTTGTTTTCCTGTATCAGGATCATTTCCCATCATATAAGATCCGATATCGCATGTACGAATTCCAGCTTCTATATAAAGTTCAATCGCAAGGGCTTGCCCTGGGAATTCATAGTACGGAATCTGAGGTAACAACGCCTTTGCATCTACAAATACACCATGGCCGCCTACTGGTGATTGGTACATAACGCCTGCGTCATCAAGTCGTGCTGCAAGATACTCCATTTGTCCAATACGATAGTTAAGGTAATTTTCATCAAGTCCTTCATAAAGACCAAGTGCTAAACTCTCAAGATCACGACCTGAAAGACCGCCATAAGTAATAAAACCTTCGAATAAAATTGTACGCGCTTTACAAAGTTGGAACAATTTTTCATCATCTTTAATGCCAATTAATCCACCCATATTGACAATTGTGTCTTTCTTAGCACTCATTGTAAACATATCTGCATAACTAAACATTTCTTTTACAATTTCTTTAATTGATTTATCTGCAAACTCTTTTTCTCTTAATTTTACCAAGTAAGCGTTTTCAGCATAACGTGCAGCATCGATACATAATTTAATACCGTATTTTTTACAAATATTTGATGTTTCTCTTACGTTTTGTACAGATACTGGCTGACCACCTGCTGAATTATTTGTAACTGTCATAACAACAAGACCGATTTTATCAGCACCGTACTCTTTAATTAAGGATTCTAATTTTTCAACATCCATATTTCCTTTAAAAGGTGCTCTTATAGCTGGATCTTTAGCCTCAGCAACAACACAATCAATCGCTCTTGCACCCGTTGCTTCTACGTGTGCTCTTGTTGTATCAAAGAAGGTATTAGAGATAGAGTATTTACCTTTTTCCATTAATAATCCAAACATAACCTTCTCTGCTGCACGGCCTTGATGAACTGGCTGAATATATTTATAACCAAAAATATCCTGACCTGCTTCTACAAGTTTATAGTAACTTGATGAACCAGCATAGGCTTCGTCGCCTCTCATGATACCAGCCCATTGTTCTTGACTCATTGCATTAGTTCCACTATCTGTTAATAAGTCAATATAAACATCTTCACCACGAAGGTTAAACATATTGTATTTTGCTTCAGCAATTTTTTGTTTTCTTTCCTCACGTGTAAGCATCTTAAGAGTCTCTACCATCTTAATTCTAAATGGTTCTGGTATATATTTTATACTCATAATAAAAACCTCCATTTTATTTATTTATTAAAAATGTAATTATGTTGAATGAATAAATCATTTTATAATTAGCCTTCTAAAATAATGGATTCTATTTATACTAAGGCATCTTTAGGTAACCTTGCACCCCTCTGTAATATAATGGTTTTTATATTTTACCCCCCTATAGGATAATTTTATCACTGCAATAATATACAGTCAAGGGTTTTAATAAAATCATTACTAATAAATGGAAGTGATTACTGGTAAATGGGATTTAT
>DAVZGU010000063.1:0-8004 GCA_052274215.1 Clostridium sp.
CTTATAGAAATAGGAGACTTTCCTTCTGAAATGTCGTTAAAATTAAAAATATTGTCAAATAAGTAGCATATAGCATTTTTTTATACTTTTAATTTGGTATAATAATGAATGTATCTTAATTATTATTAGTAGGAATACAAATCACTATATTTCAAAAAACAAATATAAGTATAAGGAGGTTTCAATATGATACCAACAGCACATATTGAAGTAAAAGAAGAAGGAATTATTGCAAAAACAGTCTTAATGCCGGGGGATCCATTACGGGCACAATTTATTGCAGAAACATTTTTACAAAATGTATCCAAATTTAATAACGTACGAAATATATTTGGATATACGGGTACATATAAAGGACGTAAAATTTCTGTAATGGCTAGTGGCATGGGCATGCCTAGTATTGGTATCTACTCATATGAATTATTTAATTTTTATGGTGTAGAAAATATTATACGAATTGGTTCATGTGGTGCTTACACTGCTGATTTAAACTTATATGATGTAGTACTTTGTACTGAGGCTTGGAGTGAATCCACTTATGCAAAAATTCAAAGTGGATATGAATCCGATACAATTGCTGCATCATCTGTTTTAAATAGTAAGTTAGAAAAAATGGCAGAGGATTTAGGCATAAAAGTTCATAAAAATAGAGTTCACTCATCGGATGTATTTTATCGTGAAAATTTTGATGAGTATAAGGATATTTATGAAAAGTACGGTTGTACTTGCGTAGAAATGGAATCATTTGCTCTATTCCATAATGCAAATATATTGGGGAAGAAAGCATCTTGTTTATTAACAGTCTCTGATAATTTAGTAACTCATGAGGTGACTACGTCTGAAGAAAGACAAGAAGCCTTTACTAATATGATGAAAATAGCTTTAGAGATGGCTGAATAATAGTCAAGTAGTAAATCTAGTTCCATTCATGTGGCAAAATAAAAAATCCTCAATATAAAATTATTGAGGATTTTTTATACTTAATTTATTATCATATCATTAACTGTAATTTTAGGATGCTTATACCTGCCTTTCTTTTCTGTACTTTTACCATATTGAATTGCATTAGTAGGGCATAAATGAATGCAAGATAAACATTGGGTACAATTTTTGCCCCATATAGGCTTTTCCTGAACTTTAATTGTTCCGCTGTTACATACCTTTTCGCATAACCCACAGCCATTACATTTTTCATTGACATGAAAATTCTTTGTGTTAAGAGCGTGCTTATTAAATAGTGGATTTGCTATATAAGTCATAGCCCTAGGTATCAATCCTTTTTCAAGATGATAAACATTATTTAGCCTATTCTTTAATGTATTGTTTATGCTAGCTACTACTTGCTTAGATTCTAAAAGTTTTTTATTTTCAACTTCCTTAGTGTCAACATCCCCGAAAATAATATAATTATTGGGCATTACTACTGAAAATCCACTATTTAGATGCAAACTCTTTTTTTTCAAGGCTTTATCCAAAACCTGAACAGTATTGCCTATATTCGCTCCACAAGTTGCTACAGTAAATATATAGTTATTATTGTAGTTCATAAATTTGAATTTATTAATAAATTCAAGAACCTGTTTTGGTGGTCCCCATGCATAAACAGGATAAACAAATCCTATTAACTCGTTATCTTTTAATGTGTATTCATAGGATTCGTTATCTTTCTTCATAGTAGCTGCTATGGAAATTAAATTTTCGTTATTTTGCATTGCTATGCTTTTAGCAATATAAAGTGAATTACCAGTTCCTGAAAAATAAAATATCATAAAATACCTCCAATTAGCAATTACATCATGCTTGCCTAATATTAGTATAATTTCTTTAGTTAAAATTGTAAACAATACATTTTCCAAGGTAATTATATAGAAAATAGCTAGAATTCCTTCAACATATCTTTAAATTTTAAAGATATTAGGCTATAATAAGAAGACACACATTAAAATGAATAATAAGGAGTACAGTATGAGAAAAGTTTATAAGGACCCAAAAGCATTAGCATCATGTTTGAAGGATTTAGTAGATCTTTATTTAGATGATATTATAGAATATGAAAAGCTAAAAGTAAAAATAATGGTACTAGTTAATGCAAACGAGGATAGAATTTATAAGGATGGTAATATATCTTTAAAGATATCTAATATAATAGGTAGTTCTAGAGTAGACATTATTAACAAGGTATTCTCAGAAAGACAATAAAAGTCTTTTTATTTAGATGATGTAACAAATAAAACTAATGAAAACCGTACACTGGAGATAAAGTGTACGGTTTTTCACTTGTGGCAGTAGGATACAGTCCCTTCTGAAGTCGTTAAATAATCTCCCGCGGAGGCTATTACAGCTTCGCAGAAGATGATTCAAGAGATTAATAAATTACTTGTATATATCTCTCTAAAATTATATAATGGATTAAGGTGAAAAATGATTATATAGTAAGGGCTAGTACATAGATTAGATGACCATAATTTTTTTAGAGGAGAAATTTATGAACTTTGATATACAGAGTAACAAGAGTAAGGCATTTAGCATTTTTCTTGCAACTATTTTAGTTATAACAGAATTGTTTTTTCTGTTCCCAAGTATGCATACGTTTGCTAAAAGCGGTAATATGAAGATAATTGTTCATTATGCTAAAAATCCAACCAATGATTTAAAATGGAACATGCGGTTGTTGACTGATGACGAAGAGGGAAGTAAGTTCGATGTCACTGGCAAGGATGCATTTGGTCAGATATGTGAAGTTAAATTCGATGACAAATTTAATAAAGTAGGATTTATAGTACGCACAGACAAAGGAGAAAAGGACACTGAGGAGAATAGATTTATTGAGAAATTCAATGATGGTGCTAGGGAAGTTTGGATTAATGGAGGTGACTCTAAAGTATACTATTCAGCAGCTGAAGCTAAAGCGGGTGCTCCAAAGCCGGTCGTACCTGCTGGAAATGATTTAGATAAGTCAGGTAAATTTGTAGCTGCAGAATTAGATGACTTGAATATCATAAGCATAGAAACAAACTTAGCATTTCAATTTATCTCGCAAAGTACTGAAGGCATTATAGTTAAGGCCGATGGTAAGTCTGTAAAAATAAAAGAAGTAACAAGTAATGAAGTAAAAGATGGAACTACAACAGTTGCGAAGATAGAGCTTAGTGAAAATGTTAAACTAAGTCAAAAACTTACGGTTTCGAAGGATGGTTTTCCGGAAAAGGACGTAGTGCTTGGGGATGTAATGGGAAGTGCTGGTTTTGAAAAAATGTTTTACTATGAAGGAAATGATTTAGGTAATACTTATTCTACCAATAAAACAAGTTTTAGGGTATGGGCACCAACTGCAACCGAGGTAAAGCTTGTAACCTATAAAAAATGGGATGATAAAATTGGTAATGAAGCTAGCATGAAAAAAAGTGTCAAAGGTACTTGGACCTTTGACTTAAATGGAGATCAAAAGAACATATTTTATACTTATAAGGTCAATATTGCAGGGGTTTGGACTGAGGCTGTAGATCCTTATGCTCGTTCTGTGTCTGTAAATGGAGATAAGGGTGCTGTAATTGACTTAAAGGAAACAACTCCTGAAAAATGGAAGCCAAGTGAAAAACCTAATTTCACAAATCTAAATGATGCAATTATATACGAACTACATGTTAGAGACTTTTCTATAGACCCGAATAGTGGCATGGAAAACAAAGGTAAATTTTTAGCGTTTACTGAAAAAGGTACAAAGGGAACTGATGGTACCAAGACGGGTGTTGATTATATAAAAGCCCTAGGGGTAACGCATGTGGAGCTTATGCCAATATTTGATTATGCTAGTATAGATGAAACTTCAAAAAAGCCACAATTTAACTGGGGTTACAATCCTAAAAACTATAATGCGCCTGAAGGAAGTTATTCAACTGATCCATACAATCCTATCACTAGAGTTAAAGAATTGAAACAAGCAGTACAATCTCTTCACGATAACGGATTAAGGGTAACCATGGATGTAGTTTATAATCACATGTACAGTGGCTATGATTCTAATTTCAATAAATTAGTACCTGGATATTATTATAGATACGATAAAGATGGTAGCAATATAGATGAAAGTGGATATGGGAATACCATTGCTTCAGAAAATGCAATGACAAGAAAATTTATTGTAGATTCTGTAATGTATTGGGCAAAAGAATATAATATAGATGGATTTAAATTCGATAATATGGGTCTCCTTGATATAAATACAATGAATGAAGTTAGGAAAAAATTAAATAATATAGATCCTTCCATTCTCATTAGCGGAGAGAGCTCTAATATTGGGACTACTCTTTCAGAAGATAAAGAGGCGATACAGAAAAATACGAGTAAAATGCCTGGAATATCACATTTCAATGATAAAATGAAAGATGGAATAAAGGGTAGCGTATTCGAATCAAAATCAAAGGGATTTGTTAATGGTAAAACTAATGCGGAGACAGACATTAAAAAAGGAATAGTTGGAGGTATAGATTACTCAAGTGGTATAAAAACTTGGGAAAAAGTTGACCCTGTACAATCTATTACTTATGCTGAATCTCACGATAATAGTACATTATGGGATAAACTTCTTTTAACAAACCCAAAGGATAGTAATGAAGTAAAAACAAAAATGCACAAAATGGCAGATGCTATAATTCTTACTTCCCAAGGTATTCCATTCTTTCAATCAGGACAGGAATTTTTGAGAACTAAAGGTGGCGATAATAACTCCTATAAGTCACCTGATAGTGTAAATAAGCTTGATTGGACTCGAAAATCAGAAAACATTAACACTGTTAATTATTTTAAAGGGTTAATAGAGTTAAGAAAAGCACATCCGGCCTTCAGGATGTCTTCAGCGGATATGATTAAGAAAAACTTGAATTTTTTAACAGTCCCTGAAAATGTGGTAGCATACGAAATGAACTACAGTGCAAATATGGATACTTGGGCGAATATTGTAGTAGCTTTTAATGCAAATAGAGAAGACACAACCATTAAATTATCTAAGAAAGGCACGTGGAATATTGTTGTAGATGGAGAACAAGCAGGTGTTAAAACTATAAAACAATTTAAAGGTGATTCATTAGTAGTCCCTGCTCTAAGCTCTACTGTAATTTATTTCGAATCAGAATATATTTTTATGACATTAACCTTTTGGATTTATGCCATATTAATCTTAGCTGGGATTGCTTGCATGATATATGTTTTAAAGGTTAGAAAGAAATCTTAGTATTACAACTTATTGTGTATTTTGAAGGGCCCTTATGATAAAATACAAGGGCTCTTTTTTTTTAGGGGAGGGATTATCATGATAAATATAACATTATTTATATCAATTTTAATTATTATTACTGTTTTTATTATAGGGTGGCATTTTTCTAGTATAATTATATATCCTAGAGTTGCAAAATATAATTTCACCTATGATTACGAAGTAGAACAAGGAAAAATAGAAATAGAAAAATTTGATAATTTGGAAAAACAAGAAGTATATCTCGATTCCCAGTATGGTTATAAAATTCATGGTTTCTTTTTTCCAAATAACAATTCAAAAAAAACTATAATATTGTGTCATGGAATAACTTGGAGTTTGTATGGCTCTGTTAAATATATGGATATGTTTTTAAAAAGAGGTTTTGCTATCTTTATTTATGATCATAGAAATCACGGTCTAAGTGGTGGTAAAAACACCTCATTTGGTTATTATGAAAAATTTGATTTGAAAAAATGCACTGATTGGCTGTTTAATAAATTGGGAAATGATATCATCGTCGGATTGCATGGCGAGTCTATGGGAGCCGGCACAGTTCTTCAAAACATTGCAATAGATGATAGAATTAAGTTTTGTATAGATGACTGCGGATACTCTGATGCACAAGATTTATTTAAACACAGATTAGATAAAGATTATGGTATAAAAAGATTTCCACTCGTAAAATTATCAAGTAAAATCAGCAAAATTCGAGTTGGATGGGACTTCAAAGATGTATCACCTATAACTACTTTACCTAATGTAAAAACTCCGATATTGTTTATTCATGGTGAGGAAGATGACTATGTACCTACTTTTATGTGTAACCAAATGTACTCAGTAAAGAAGGGCTACAAAGATATATATATTGCTCCGGGTGCAGGACATGCCGAGGCGTATTGGAAGAACAAAGATGAATACGAAAAAAAAGTTGATGGATTTTTAAAAGCTATCAATATAATTTAAAAGGATGTGCTTTAATGTTTCAGCTACCACAAAATGAAAAGAAGTATTTATACACAACTAATTATTCCAGTGATGAAGAAAGCCTATGCAAAATGGAAATAAAGTGCCTCTTTAATAAACCCCTTGATGAAAAGCACTTGTTTTCTGATATTTATGTGGATCCATCTAGAAGTCCTTTTATAAAAAAATGCATTTCTATAATGTATACCGGAGAAACAATGAAACAGATTATTGATCAAATTGTTATGGACAAACTTACCGGCATAAATTATAAAGTTGCTTATATCAATGCTATTGATGAAAATATTGGTTTTCATGAGAGGCGTAGGATTGAATTCGAAATAGGCTTTAAAATACTCGGAGAAGCTGAAATGAAAAGTCCCGGAATTATCTTTGGCATAACAAAAATAGCTAACAAATGGGTATTTGGTGAATGTGAGAGCAATACTTCTGACTGGTTATTCCACAATAAAAAACCTTTTTCTTATTCTAATGCACTAAAGGTGAATGTATGTCGGGCCCTTGTTAATATAGCCGTAGCTAATAATATAAATTGCAGTGTTGTAGATCCATGTTGTGGCATTGGGACGGTACTAATTGAAGCTATTTCAATGGATATTAATATTAAAGGTTATGAGATAAATCCATACATTGGTGAAAATGCAAAGGCAAACCTCCGGTATTTTGGATATGATGATATAATAACTATTTGTGATATGAATGATATTACGAATAAATTTAATGTGGCCATCGTTGATCTTCCTTATGGTATCTTTACTCAAATTACGACCGAGGAACAGTTAGCTATTATGAGTAGCACTCGTAGAATAGCGGATAGAATGGTAATAATTACTTTTGATGATATGGAAGAGCAAATCACTTCCGTTGGCTTTCACATAGATGATCGGTGTACGGTGTCTAAAGGAACCTTTAAAAGGCATATATTCATATGTAGTTAATATATTAAATCATCTCCTGGGTCGCTGAAATGTCGTTAAAAGTAATGTTAAATATAAAACGTCAAAAAATGAAGAGGTATTAAATATGACAAAAAAAAGCAGTAAAAACAATGATCTTTTATATAATTATAAGGGAACAGCTTCTCCCCAAATATATTCTATATTGATTAATTTGATAAATGAGGATAAAGAAGACTTAGCAAAAATAGTCACGAAAGTTGATTATTTACTAGAATATGCAAGTTCTTGCATAAAGCAACTGGACTTTGATGAAGCAAAGGAAGTTCTAAGTAAGGCTCAAAGTAGAATAGATATATTAAAAATGGGAGACGTTAATACGGAGCACCTAGAATATTTATATGCTGGCATAGCAAAAAAGGCAAAAAAATAATGTTACACAGGATATTTACAATAGATATCCTGTGTAGCATTATTTTTTCTCATGAATCCAATAGAATATGTCCCTAGGTTCTTCTTTTTCCTGAAATCATATCCACGATGAACACTATTGCAGCTATTAGAAGTAATATATGGATCATACTGCCACCAATTCTAAATATAAGCCCTAATGCCCAAAATAATACTACTATTCCGCCTATCCAACGTAAAACTCCCATATAAAACACCACCTTTCACAAATATATTTATTTGTTAAATATATTTTAATATTATAATTACCTAAATTCAGCTGAAATATGCGAAGTGATTTTAATGACATTTCAGAAGGAAAGTTTCCCACTTCTACAATTGCTAGTTACATGCCCTAACAAATAGAAAACTTCAGTGGGAATATAAATCTCCTTCTGAAGTCGTTAATATTGCAGCTCC